>JAJZDO010000828.1 GCA_021805955.1 Acidobacteriota bacterium | reverse complement strand
TTGTGAAAGCCTAAGACGTGTTATTTGATCGTACTTAATGCGTCTTGAATCGCTTGTCCTGCTGCGCGCACCGCACGATGCGAGGAGTTTTTTCGACATGCCTGAATACAACGACCCGTACGGGGAACAAAGACATTTCCCGGGCCTTCTGATTTTGATTGCGGGGCTCTCTTTTCTGCTGGCCATTGGTGCGCTGGCGTGGAGTTATTTTTTAGAGAATCGCTTGGAAAGAACCGAAGCAAAATTGCTCCATGCACAAGAACAGGTCGAGCATATCTCTGCTCAGCATGCCGAGATATGGCGCCAAATGCGCGCGACGAATGATGCGTTTGGAGCCAAGCTGGGCATCACGCAGCAACAGATTGAACTGCGAGCGCAAGACATACTGCATCAACAGCAGCTTTCCGACGCACGCATGGCCAAGCAGGAAGCGGCCACTCGCCAAAAGGTGACCGACGTTTCCCATGCCGTCTCCAACGTGCAGACGGATGTTGGCGGCGTCAAGCAGGATGTCGTCCGTACTCGGCAGGAACTGGCCAGTACCGAACAGCAGCTACATGCAGTTGTTGGCGATTTGGGTGTACAGAGCGGTCTGATCGCGACCAACACCGAGCAGATGAATTACCTGAAGAACAAAGGAGATCGCGACTACTTTGAGTTCACCCTGCGCAGGAACCAGCCGCCGTCTTCAATCTCCATTGTAAAACTGCAGTTGCGGAAAGTCGACGTCAAACATTCGCGCTATACCCTGGTGATTTTTTCCGATGACAAGCGAATCGAGAAGAAAAACCGCGATCTGGATGAGCCCTTGCAGTTCTATACCGGCAAATCGCCGATGCTGTTTGAGGTGGTCGTCAACCGGATCGGAAAAAATCGAGTTTCTGGATATTTGTCCGCTCCCAAGAACGCTCCCAAGCCCTTCGTTCCGTAGCGCGAACCTCCTGTCGGTGTCACGAAAGCGCGTCCATTCGTGCATCTCATCGCGACGCCCCGTATTCGCTATTGCAGAGGAAGCATCACGGAACGTCCGCGTTCAAAGCTGATGATGATGTGGGCGTCTTTGCGCTGACTCCACTGGTTCTTCGTCCACGGATAGGCGAAAACCATCAGGCCTTCCGCTGAACCTCCCGGCGGAATGACAGTATGACGCGTCAAAGGAGCCATGCTCATCGACATCAACTGTGGAAAGCGCTGCATAAACCGGTCAATGTCAGCGGGCAACGCTGCCGAGCTTTGACTGCCGAACGCCTCGGGGCCGAGTTTCACATCGGACACAAGATCAAAAACTGTCAGCGGCTGCTTGCTGATGTTTGTTACCCGCGCCTGCACCAGGACCACAGTCTCAACCTGCTGCGGCAAAGTACCTGGCATTCCCGGCCCTTGCGGCGACTCGCCGGAATCCACCTGCACCTGGTAGACATACTGCCGGAGCAAGGTGGCGGAAGCATCGGGCTTCGATCGACCGAAGTGTGCAAACAATACCCACGCAATGGCGAGGCCCACGATGACAATAATCGCGGGAACGACAAGCGGGCGCCAGGGGTCTGTCGGCTCAATCTCATCCATCTCGATCGCACCGACGTTCGGGGTCTGCGCAGTAACAGGGAGCGACGGTCCTGTTGAGGGCGTCTCTGGAGGTGAGGATTCGGGGGTAATCATAGTTGCAAGCAGTTTACCCGGATTCCGAAGAAATCAGGAGATAAAGTTTAGGGAATTCGCGGACGAAATTGCTTTAATACCTCCTCCGCCAATCGCGTATTCAGGACATCTTCCGCCCGCTGCCCAGCTCGACGCAGCTGTTGGATGCCGTAGCGCATTTTTTCAAGATGCGAGGTGTGATGCGAGTCCGTGTTCACGACGATCTTGCAACCCAGCCCCCGAGCGCGGCGCAAATTGCGATCGTTCAGGTCCAGTCTTTCCGGATACGCATTGTGCTCGACGGCCACCCCCAGTGCTGCACAGCGTTTCAGGATTGCATCGAGGTCGAGCGCATACGCATCGCGACGCAGCAGCAAACGCCCTGTTGGATGTCCAAGGATACGTACGAAAGGGTTCTCGATGGCGCGCAGAATACGCTCTGTCATTTGTTCTGACGGCTGACCGAAATGAGAATGCACACTGGCGATGACGACGTCCATTTGGGCCAGAACATCATCGGAAAGGTCGAGCGCTCCGTCAATAAGAATATCGACTTCAATGCCGGGAAAGACCCGAATCCGCCCCTCCATCTCCCGATCAACCGCGCGAATGCGTTCGATATGCTCCAGGGCACGGGCATCGTCCAGCCCATTCGTCATGGCTAGATTCTTCGAGTGGTCGGTGATTGCAATGTAGCCGTAGCCGCGTGCCAGCGCTGCCTCTGCCATCTCGCGGATTGTGTTTTTTCCGTCGGTCGCATTTGTGTGCATATGCAGATCGCCGCGAATGTCAGACTGTTCAATCAGCACCGGAAGCCGATGTTCGGCCGCCAATTCAATCTCTCCCAGGTCTTCGCGCAACTCAGGCGGAATCCAGTCCAGATCCAGCGCCGCATAAATTTCTTCTTCTGTGCTGCTGGGAAGCGCACTGCCATCGTCCAGTCGCGTCAGTGCATATTCGTTCAGCGTGTAGCCCATTTTCAACGCTCGTTGCCGCAGCGCCACATTGTGCAACTTGGAGCCTGTAAAGTATTGCAGCGCCGCGCCATAGCTTCTTTCCGGCAGCATCCGCACATCCACCTGCAAGCCTTGGCGCAGCCGAAAACTTACCTTGTTCTGCCCTTTGCCAAGGATGTCAGCAATAGGGGGATAGGCCGCCACATATTCCACCACGGCAGCCACCTTGTCTTCCTCGCAGGCTGGGCCTGTGATCAGAAAATCCAGATCTCCAACCGTTTCGCGGCCCCTGCGCAGGGAGCCCGCCGGCGTCACTCGATCAATGCCAGAAAAATTGCGCAGATATTCCGTCAACTTCTTCGCTGCCAGCTCCGCGTCATCCAGGTGGAACCGTCCAATGTTTTTGCGATGCTCGGCGATGCCCTGCAGCAGTTTTGAGATCTGCTTGGGTCCGCATCGAGGCAGGTTATCCAGGCGGCCTTCTTTACACGCGGCTTCCAGTTCGTCGACACTCGAAATTTGCGCGGCATCCCAGAACAACGCCACCGTCTTCGGCCCCATGCCGGGTAGCTTTAATAGTTCCAGCATGGAAGGCTTGTAGCGAGCCAGCAATTCCTGATGCAAACCGAGTGTGCCTGTCTGCTCCAATTCGGCAATGTTTGCCGCCATTCCTTTGCCGATGCCGGGAAGCTCCAGCAGTTTTTTCGGCTCCGCCGCCAACGCGCCCACAGAAACCGCGCTTTGTTCCACCACTTCCGCGGCGCGTCGATAGGAACGAATGCGAAATGAGTCCGCCGCGCTCACTTCCAGCAGATCTGCAGTCTCCGAAAGGATTTGCGCAATGTGACGATTTTCCATGGCGATAGAAGAGGCGGAAATTCTGCGCCTCGAAGGCATCATCGCATTCCGCGGACAAAAATAAAAACCCGGCGCAAAGGCCGGGTTGGGGAAAAGGTATGAGGTGCAATCGCACGCAAGTAAATCAGCGGTATCGCGCGTCTTGAGCAATAAGTAGATGCAGAAGAACACACGAAACCGACCACTTGCGAAGATCCGCCAATTCGAGGGAACTCTTCGCGAGTATCTCTATTGACTTTGCAGGGCGCCTTCCGACCGCATCACCTGATCCGCCTGCGGTCCTTTATCTCCCTGAACGATGTTAAACTCCACCGGATCGCCTTCCTTCAGACTTTTGTAGCCGTCGGTTTGAATCGCTGTGTAATGCACGAATACATCGGGACCGTCATCGCGCCCAATGAATCCGAACCCTTTTGCATTATTGAACCACTTTACTTTGCCTTTGTGATGAGACACGGAACACGCACCTCTTATCTTCTACAGATCGGAAACCGCGAGGGGCTCCTGCCGATATAGACGCAGGCTGGGAAGAATCGTTATGCAGAGAATTCAAAAATAATGAATCAGCGGACGGTAGAAATGACGAAACGCAGATTTATTAAAGTGTTTTGCGTGAGCGATCTCGGTTCGTCACGGGAAAAATGAAAGCGAGGATTCTGGAAATCACGAATGACGATTCCCTCCACAATTTCCAAATGCCACGGATAGGTGAATCGTTTTACAACACGCTGGCAGCGCGGCGACGCACATACATCAGAATCGCGATGATGGATTTGGCGTCGATAATTTTTCCGCTGTCCACCCACTCCAGCGCTTGCGACAGCGGAATCTGCTTGTGTTCGATATATTCATCCTCATCCGGCGCGGATTGCCCGCTGCTTAATCCCTCCGCCAAGTAGACCTGCATCCATTCGCCCAGGAATCCCGGGCTCACGTAGAACCGCGCGATCTTGGTCCAGCGTTTGGCGAGATAGCCGGTCTCTTCCAGCAATTCTCGTTTCGCGCCGGGCAATGTGGCCTCCTCCGGCTCTTTGCGCCCGGCTGGGATCTCCCACATGTATTGTCCGGCGGCATGGCGATACTGGCGCTCGACGACAATCAACGGATCGGCTGGATTGCGCGTATCGTCCACAGCAAGAATGACCACGGAACCGGAGTGGCGGATCACATCGCGCCGAGCGGTGTCTCTCTCGGGCTCACGCACATAATCCGTGTACACATCGAACAGCGGTCCCTGATAGGCCAGCCTGGATGAAATCAGCGCAACTTTAGCGCTACCCTTTCCGATGAGTGCGGGCCGGCTAGAACCGGATTTGGATGCGCCAGGTTTTGCAGTGGTAGAAACGGCATTCTTGCGGGTCGCAAGCTTCTTGTCGGAGATTGGATTCTTGTCGGTTTTGCTTTTTGCTTTTCCGCGCTTTTCTTTCTTTGCCGTCTTCAATAATGTTGTTTTCTGCCCAGTTCGCATCCAGTTCCTTTCGGGGTGTTCGTTTGGGTTGGGAATCTCTCCAAACTGTATCGGCGGAACATCCATTCCACATGAGACCATAAACCAAATTTGCCCGCGTGACAAAAAAGATTGAGGGAATCGGTGAGTTATCTATCGTGTGGTTGGATTGACGTTCTGGCGATCGATCTCGGCAAAGGACATATTCGCCGCCGGGTGGCCCGTAGCGCGCTTCCAGTCCTGAAATAGCTGGCCATAGCTTGCCTTCAAATAGTTCTCCGGAGAGATACCAAGCTTCGCTGCCATCCGGTCGATCCATTCAGGTTCGCCTTCCAGTTCGGCAAAATCTCCAATCGGAGTCACGTCCACAACGATATGGCCCTCGTTGTCGGCCCATTCTGTCCGAAGCTTTTCGTAGACAAAGATAGGGACGTACCCCAGCCGCTCGAAAATCGCGGCCAGTGGGCGGCCATCCTCAACCTCGGTTTCCGTTTCCGCGCGTACTTTATGCGTGCAGTTCGAAAAATTTTCCACCGGCGCCTTGTGGGTCAGGATCCAGCGGTCGCCATACTGCCGGATGCGCAGCAATTCGCCTTGCTGCCGCAGCCGCCCGTCGGGTG
>JAJZDO010000383.1 GCA_021805955.1 Acidobacteriota bacterium | reverse complement strand
CCCACACATCGCTGATCGGCCACCGGTCAGCCTTCGGGACCGTACTCCGGAAGGACTCCAGCGTAGGCATGGACGGCGTCCCTACCTCTACGGAAAATCCGAGATTGGACGTTGTATAGAACATGATGGGATACTTGTAACTGTAGGGGCCGCTGTTCTGGAGATTCACCCTGTTCGAACTGGGCGAATAGTATCGCGTTCCATCGAGAGAATGGATGAGCGACGCAAGTCCACGGTTCAGAATGGGCTGCGGAACTCCTTCATTGCGGCCACACCACATGACAATCGAAGGATGATTGCGGAACCGCAAGATGGTGTCGCGCGCATTGGCCAAAAACAACTGGGGATCTTCCGGTTCCAGATTGTAGTTCTGCGTAGAGTCCCAAAAATCGTTCCATACCATCAGACCGTATTCATCCGCCAGGTCATAGAACACCTGTTCCGTGTTTTGCCCGACCCAGTTGCGTATGATGTTGAGGTTTGCATCTCGCTGAAGCCGGAAATACGGTTCAAGGCGTTGGCGGGAAACACGCTTGAGCATGTCGTCCATGCCCCAATTTCCGCCTCTGGCGGCGATGCGCACTCCATTTACTTTAATAACAAGATAGGGAGCGGTTGCCGTGTCATTGCTGGCGCGTACGGCTGGAGAAGATTCCGCGCCTGGAAGTAGCGAAGCCACCCAGCTCTGCATCAGATAAGAACGTATTTCTGCCTTGCGAGCAGCATCCATTCCGGCGGGGAGAGAAGCCAGTTCCTTCTCGGCGGCCGCCCGATCGGCACCCTGCTTTGGGATTTCTCTCATCCCTTCATGGGTCACATCGACGATCTCTTCGTTGCGAAGTTTTGCCGCAGTCGGAGAAATTTCCACGCGGCGCAAGTGGCCAGTAGCATCCAAAAGGCTTAACTCATAGGTGATTTCACGAATGCCAAACCGCAGTTGCTTTGCATCCGACTCGCCATTGCCATCCTTGAATTTCAATTGCAGCCGATAGAGTTCCGGCTTGCCATAGCCGTTCGGCCACCACAGGCGCGGATGCTCAACGGTAAGCTGGTGAAACTCCCGCGGCGTTAACTGCACCATGGTTTCACCAGGAGGCAAGGTAATGTTCTTGACGACGACAGTTCGATCAAACGATGCCGTCAGCGACCCACGCACGGCCTGATTGGAAGTATTTTCCAACGGCACGTCGATATCGACATCCGCGCGGGAAATGTCCGGCAGCGGCAAGCTTGTGATGACTTGAGGGTCGCCAATCTTCACCTGGCCGGTCGCGGTCAAGGTGACATCCTGCCATATCCCCGTGTCGCGATCGCGCACTGCGGGGATCCAGTCCCAGCCCTCCGTTGCCACAAAGGTCGGTCCGTCGAGGCACTGCATTCCGCCATTGGGTCCGGGGCCAGCTTTGAGAGACTGCTCATGTGGGATGCCAGGATGCGGAGGGGGTGAAATTCGAACGGCGAGAGCATTTTCCTGCCCGGGATTGACGAAGTCGGTCACGTCGAAGGTCCCTCGGATAAATGCGCCGCGAACCATGCCCAGGCGATGACCGTTCAACCACACGACCGCCGCATAGTTGATCCCGTTGAAGGTCAGGGTAAGGCGCTTGCCGCGCGTGGCCTTCGGCGCGGTGAACTCCATGCGATACCAATAGTCCTGCTTGTTCAGCGTTTCCGGAATTGCGAGATTGTTCAGTCCGTAATCGGGATCGGGATAGACGCCACGATCGATCATGGTGGTCAAAACGGTCCCCGGCACCGTCGCCGGCATCCATCCGCGGGTTTGGAAACCCGGCGCTGCAATCTCCGCGCCCTGCGCCTTCACGTTGACGGCTTCGGTCAACTGCCATCCCGCATCCATCCTCCACTTATGGTCCGACATGGACTGAAGCGTGGGCCTTTGGGATGGGACCGCCAGAGCGACAGGTTGCGAAAATGGCGCATTGCTCCTTGGCAAAGTAGAAGGATCCTGGGGAGTGCGAAGTCCAATGGACGCACGCGTCTGTACCGGCCAGTACGGTGAGCCAAGTTCGTAGTTGATCAGCGAAAACTCGGGTGGATGGCGGAACAGGTTGCTGACCTGCGCCTCGGTGACAACCCGCTGCACCCAGCGGAAGGATGCGATCTTACCTGCGAAGTGCTTCCCTTCCGGCCACGGAGACGCCGCAGGGGCCATCTCAAGGACCGGGCTGACCGGGCCAAATATTGGTGTGCCGCTGACGATTTTCTTTCCATCGAGGTAAAGACGGGCCTTTGCGCCATCGAAAGTCGCCGCCAGCAAATGCCAAGCTTTCGGTCCGAGTGTGTTGGTAGATTGCAAGCGATTGCCATGCCCGAATCGAAGAACGAGCTTGCCGTCGTTCAATGCAAAATATCTCGAATATTCTCCGAGTGGATCTCCCATTCCGGAGATCAGTGTCGGACCGTCGGGGACTTCCTGCAGCCATACCCAGCCATACATCGACCAGGGAGCATCGACCGCAACTTGCGAACGGCTTTCAGATATTAGCTTTGTCAGGCCATCCCCATCCGCCAGGAAGACCCCGTTGTATCCATAGGAAAGAGGCAAGGCCGAAGATTGTGAGGAACGAGGCGGGGCCGAAGATTGTGCCATCGCCGCGCGTGGAAGTGGGCCCGCAATGCAGAGAGCCAGGCCTAAGACGCACGAGATAGATCGGACATTTCGCAGTGTGAGAACGCTAGGGCTCATAGGATGCGGCACCTGTTCTGAATGGGACGATGTGGTGAATTTAGATGTTTGTGAACGCTCAAGTATAGGAGTGTCAATATGAGCGACAAAACTGGATTCAATGTGCCGTACTATCGATCATGGAAATGTATCGGCAGCTATTTGCCCGATCGATCTTTCCAGTTGAACTGCGCCAGTTCTTTGCCGTCTTCGCCGACGAGAAGCAGAGCAGCATGTCCGGGTGCAAGATTTCCGGAGAAATACTTCCCGCTTCTTTGGTCCTGAAACGAATCCTCTGTTTGATTCGATTCCGATGTAACTACATAAAGCGTCGCGTGCGGAAACGTAGTGGGGACAAATGAGGATACCGGCATCCCGAATGGCGGTGCGATAGGCAGGGGATACACCGGCAAGCTTGAGGGCGTACCGATACACGTCGCCAACTGCCTGTAAATTGCTATTCAACTCGAAGGGGAACGCAAAAAATAAAACTTTACCCTTGCCCCACGATACTGCATCCCAGGACTTATCGTTGGGCAGTACGGCTCGGCTTAAGTATGTGGTTGTGTCGCCTGGGTAGCTGAGGTACAGGTTTCCATTGGGCCAATCCAGTCCATTGTCCCGGATTGTCAAAGGAACATCTTTATAGGGCAATCTGATCTTATCCTGCCTGTCCGTCGGGTGAAAATGTTCATCGAGATCGAACGGTCCCGATACCAACAAGGTGGCCCCATCCTTCACCTTCCCTGAGATGACTTGCCATGTGGATGAAGTCAGAACGAATGCGGAAGGGATGATGGTGAGTTTCGGTGATCCAAGTTGTTGGATCTGATATTCGCCCACGGCATACGCTTCGCTACGCGCATATTGATAGACGGTGCGAACGGCGTTCTGCTGTGTCTGCACTGCGAATCCATTCAGCACGGAAAGTTGTAGCGACTGCGGCAGCACCAGCGCGACCTGGGACAGAACCAGTCCCGTGGCCCAAGGCTCTGCTTCACGCGCGAACTGTCCCATATCGCGCATCATCGGCTCCCATATCTTTTCCAAACCATCGCTTCGCAACATGCCGAAGTTTGTCTCGCGGGCCCAGTCCCACTGCACAGCGCCACTGCTGCCCGCCGCAAAAACGAGCGCCATTTTTCTCTCCAAGATCGGAAACCCGGTGAGTTCATCGTAGCGCCAGGTTCCCCAGCATGTCCAAGCCCACCCCTGCTCGATTGGGTTGCTATACTGTAGCCGCATGAAATGCAGCCCGATCTACGAATGTCCTCGGTTGTGCGACCGTCGCTTTTTCCCATTTGCTTCGACACAGATTTGGAACCGGCTGCGTCCTGTCGCGTTGCTGTCCCTCGCACTGAGTTTTTCTTTTGCCGCTTACGGGCAGCGCCATGCGCCAGTTGTTGGGCCACGTCCTATAAGTACGCTGCATGTCAGTGCCAACGGGCGCTATTTCCAGACCTCTGACGGACGTCCTTTGTTTTGGCTCGGCGATACCGGCTGGACGCTTCTCACCGACTACGCGCCGACAGAAGCGGCCACGTATCTTGCTGCCAGAGCCGAAATGGGATTCACCCTGGTGCAAATGGTGGCTGTTTGGGATGGTGGCACGGGCACCGAGCATGGCCCTAAGCCGAACCCGAACATGGCGGGAGTACAGCCTTGGTTTCATCGGGATCCCCTACAACCCAATGAAGCGTACTGGAAGAATGTCGACTGGGTGATTGCCACAGCCGCCAAGGACGGGCTATACGTGGGCCTTCTCCCAGCCTGGGGATCGTTTGTCGTCAATTACAAGATGATTACGATGGCCAATGCAGAAGCGTATGGGCGCTGGCTGGGCAACCGCTACAGAAATGCCAGCAATTTAGTGTGGATTGTTGGAGGTGATCGAGAGTTTACCAACGCCCCTGATATCTGGCGGGCCATCGGCCACGGCCTGCAACAGGGCGACGGCGGCGCTCACCTGATCGTGTTCCATCCAGGTGGCAAGTTGGTCAGCACGCAGCAGGAGCGATGGCTTTCTGCCGACATGATCCAGACGTGGGCGTGGTACAAGGACATACCCAAACAAGTCACAATTGACTATGAACTGAAACCGACCAAGCCGGTGATTCTAGGTGAAGGCGCCTACGAAGAAGGTCTCGAGTATCCTACGGGCCCAATCACTCCACTGATCGTCCGCAAGCAAGCGTATTGGACGTATCTGTCCGGCGGTTTCTTTACCTATGGGCACAGCGACATGTGGCACAAGAATCCGACCTGGAAGAAATCGCTGCGAAGCGAAGGCGCGCAAGACATGCGCATCCTCCACCATGTGTTTGACGCTCTTCCGTGGTGGGATCTAGTTCCGGCACAGTCGCTCTTCGCTGCGGGACAGGGCAGCGGCACAACCTTCAACGCCGCAGCCGTTTCATCCAATAAAACTTGGGCGATGGTGTACCTCAGCAGTCCCACTACCGTGGAACTCCAACTCGATCGATTGAAGGGCCCCAGGTTGAACGTGACCTGGATCAATCCGGCGACAGGCCAGCGCATTCGTAAGGTCGCGTATTCCGCCAGCGGAGTGAAGAGCTTCATCACTCCAGACGGCTGGCCCGATGCCCTCCTGCTACTGCAACGGAATCCGCCGGAAGTGCCGAAAGCCGCGCAATAGGGGAGATCGGTGGGTGTTCTCATCGATCTCTCTCAATCAATCGAGTTTGCAAAGCTGTCAGGGCAATCGCATTTCAAAATAGCTCCAGTAAGCGGAACAGGTAGTCATCGTCCCAACCTGCGCGTTTGAACTTTCCTCTCAGCGAACCTTTTGATCCCTCTTTCTGCATGGCATGGAT
>JAJZDO010000717.1 GCA_021805955.1 Acidobacteriota bacterium | reverse complement strand
CAGGCCGGCGAAGCGGTTGTTGGTGCTGTGTTCGAATGCGACATCCATCTTGATGGCGTCGAAGGGACAGACCTCGACGCAAATCTGGCAGCTCATGCAAACGGAAACGTCGATATTGAAAACCTTGGGGTAAAACTGCGGCTTTCCTACTGCGTCGGGCTTCTTGTCCGTACTTTTTTCAATGAAGATGCACTTCGGCGGACATTCTTTTTCGCAAATGAAGCAAGAGACGCAGCGCATCCCCTGTTGCCAATCTTCGCCGTCGTAGACAAGGAAGGGAAAATTGCGCGCCGCCTCAATCTGCGGCAACCGCTGCTCCGGAAACTGAACGGTGGTAAGTCGATCTTTGCTGACGTAACTGCCGAAAAAATTCCGGGCTGTTTCCGCCAGACCCTTCAGGATGCCTTCACCAAACACAGAGTCAACCTCGATTCGAAATGATGATTGCCGGATGATCCCACTCAAGCCAAAGGACGGCTTGAATGGGCCACCAACAGACACTCATCGGTCCACTTCTCCCATCACGATATCAATGCTCCCCAAAATCACGACGACGTCGGCGACGTTGTGGCCGATACACAGTTCCTCCAGCACAGTCAGGTTGACCAAGCTGGGCGGACGCACGCGATACCGATACGGGTTCGACGATCCATCGCTGATGAGGTAAAAGCCGAGGTCCCCCTTGGGCGCTTCGATGTGCGCATAGGCCTCACCAGGTTTTGGACGAAATCCGCGAATCTTCGTTTTCGGATCGACGATTGGACCGGCTGGAATGTCTCGCAAGGCCAGCTCCAGAATTTTGAGGGACTCGCGCATTTCCAGCAGACGGACCATGTAGCGGTCGTACGTGTCGCCGTGCTCGCCCAGCGGAATTTTGAATGCAAACCGATCGTAGATGCCGTATTTGTCCGCCTTGCGGACGTCGTAATTGACGCCGGAGGCCCGCAGCACCGGCCCGCTGACGCCGGCATTGACGGCGAATTCCTTCGACAACACGCCCACGCCCTGGGTGCGGGCCATCAGGATCTCGTTGCTGGCAAGCAGCTGTTCAAATTCATCCAGAAATCGCGGGAAGGACGCGACCGCAGCCCGCGCCTGCTCGATCCATCCCGCGGGCAAATCCACGCGGCAGCCGCCGAAGCGCATATAGTTGCACATCATGCGCGCGCCGGTGAGCGATTCGAACAGGTCGAGAATCTTTTCCCGCTCACGAAATGCGTACATCAACGGCGTCCCGCTGGCGCCCATGTCCTGCGTCAAAAATCCGATGAGGCACGCGTGGTTCTGGAAGCGGGTCAGCTCCGCGGTGATGATGCGGATGTATTCGGCGCGTTCCGGGACCTGGATTCCAGCCAGCTTTTCGACTGCGAGCGCGTAGGCCCAGTTGTTGGTGAGAGAGCAGAAATAGTCGAGACGGTCGGTGTACGGCATGGAGCCGAGGTAGCTTTCGTTCTCGGCAATTTTCTCGTGATTGCGATGCAGGTAGCCGAACACCGGCTTCAGTTTCACGATGCGCTCGCCGTCCAGCACGACATCCATGCGAAAAACGCCATGCGTGGAGGGGTGCTGCGGACCCATCGAGACTTCCAGCCATTGGCCTTCGTCGTTCGCGCCTGGCGACTTGGGAATGATGCGGATGGCCTCGGTCGCAGTGCTCATTGCACTCCCATAATGGTGCGGTGTTGTCTTGCGCGTTCGAGGACCTCGTCGTGCGGTGTGGGTTCGTATTCGAAATCATCCGGCTCGACGTAATCCCTGCGCATGGGGTGGTCTTGAAAGCCGTCCCACATCAGGATGCGGCGCAGATCTGGATGCCCGTCGAAGATGACGCCGTAGAGATCGAAGACTTCGCGCTCCTGAAATTCGGCGCTGCGCCAGACGGGGGTCAGGGAGGGCAGGTGAACCCGGTCGGCGCGATCTTCCGTGCTCATCCGGAGGATGACGGGCCCGTGTTTTTTCTCCATGGAGTAGAGGTGGTAGACGACTTCAAGATGGCCGAGGGTCTGGGTCTTCCTGACTTCCTCGACCTCTTGCTCTACGCCGTCGACAAGCTTTTTGATTTTCACTTTTTCTGAAATTTCCTTGCCAGGCCAATCGACGCCGGTGACGTTGGAGCAGTAGTCGAGGCGAAGAGGTTCGGCGTCGCGCAAAAATGTGGCAATGGCGACTGCATGCGCGGGATCGATCCGCAGGGAATGCTGGCCCGACGGGCTGGGGTTCGAGACTATTTCCAGCACGCAGCCGGGAACGTTCGCTTCAATCTCGGACTTAATCGTTTCCAGCGTCATCCGTCCCTGCCAAAGAGATGTTCACTAAAGGAGCTTGCCATACCTCGGGATTTTGCGATGGATCGAGGTCATGCGCGCCAAATTCCGGCACGATAAATTCGCTGGGCGCATCCGCCTGCAAATGGCGGGGCCTATCGGGCCCCGTGAGCGGCTGTCGATCGATCATTTTCTGCAAGGTCATCAGCGCGTCGATCAAGGCTTCCGGCCGCGGCGGGCAGCCGGGAATGTACACATCGACGGGAATGTAGCGATCGATCCCTTTCAGCACGTTGTAGCCCTGCTTGAACGGGCCGCCGGAGATGGCGCAGGCGCCCATGGAGATGACGTATTTCGGCTCGGCCATCTGGTTGTAGAGTCGCACCACCTGGGGGGCCATTTTTTTGGTGACGGTGCCGGCGACGATCATCAGGTCGGCCTGTCGCGGGGAGGGACGGAAAACCTCCGCGCCGAAGCGCGCCATGTCGTAGCGGGCCATACTGGCGGCAATCATTTCAATGGCGCAGCAGGCGAGGCCGAAATTCAACGGCCAGAGGGAGTTTTTGCGGCCCCAGTTGTAGAGTTCCTGCAGGGTGGTGGCGACAATCCCTTGCTTGCGCAACTCCGATTTCAGATTTTCATCCATGCAAAACAACCTTCAGTGCTCTCTCTAGTGAGACTGCTCGACAGCCTGAAACGTTCTTCAACTCCATATCAACACGTTTTTCTGCCAGGCCCAGACCAGGCCTTCCACCAGTAGAAGTAGAAACAACAGCATGGCAATGCCCGCTCCCAGGGTCAGTCCGGTAAATGCTACGGCAAAGGGCAGAAGAAACACCGCCTCGACATCAAACACAAGGAAAATGATCGCGTACAGGTAATAGCCGGGATGGAATTGCACCCAGGCATCACCCTTCGATTCCAGGCCGCACTCGTAGATCGCGTTTTTGCTTGGACCGGGTTTGCGCGGGGAAAATTTCCACGCCCAGACCCACGCCAGCGCCAGCGGTCCGACGGCAAAGGCGACGGCTGCCAGCAGCAGCACGATAACAGGAAGATAGGGGCTGTTTGTCATACTATCCGAACTCTCTACCGTAACAGATTCAGGCATTCGCGCGAATCGATAAGAAAAATTTTACGCCGTATTTTTTTTTGCGGGGCCGTGTGATCTGGCTCACATCGGGAGGGCCATTCGCTGTTGCAGAATTGTGGAGTACGAAGGGAAGGCAATGAGAGAACAGAAGACAGTGATTGTCGATGGAAATGAAGCCGCGGCAGCGGTTGCGTACCGGTTTGCGGAAGTGATCGCCATCTACCCCATTACGCCCTCCTCCACGATGGGCGAGTTGGCCGATCAGTGGAAGGAAGAAGGGCGCAAGAATATCTGGGGATCGATCCCCGTGGTTGCAGAATTGCAGAGCGAAGGCGGAGCCGCCGGGGCGATGCACGGCGCGCTGCAGGCGGGGGCTTTCAGCACCACTTTCACCGCCTCGCAAGGGCTGCTGCTGATGATCCCCAATATGTACAAGATCGCAGGCGAACTGACCTCGAACGTCATTCATGTCACGGCCCGCACTCTGGCCACGCACGCGCTTTCGATCTTTGGCGATCACTCGGACGTGATGGCCTGCCGCTCCACCGGCTATGCGATGCTTTCCTCGAATTCCGTGCAGGAGGCCGGCGACATGGCTTTGATCGCCCACCTGGCCACGCTGGAAGCGCGCATTCCATTTCTCCATTTCTTTGACGGTTTTCGCACGTCGCACGAGATCAACAAAGCGACTGCCATCTCCGATGAGACGATCCTGGCGCTGCTGGAAGAGAAATATATTTCCGCGCATCGGGAGCGCGCGCTCAGTTCCGACCGGCCGATTCTCCGCGGGACGGCGCAGAATCCCGACGTATTTTTCCAGGCCCGCGAGGCCTGCAATCCTTTTTATCTGGCCTGCCCGACCATAGTGCAGGATGTGATGGACCGGTTTGCCGAGCAGACTGGGCGCAGCTATCACTTGTTCGATTATATCGGCGCTCCGGACGCCGATCGCGTCATAATTCTGATGGGATCGGGCGCGGGCGCGGTGGAAGAGACCATCGACCACCTGAACCAGCAAGGCGAAAAACTTGGCCTGCTGAAAGTGCATCTGTACCGGCCATTTGCCGCCGAGGCGTTTCTGGCCGCGCTGCCGAAAACGGTGCGGTCGATCGCCGTGCTGGATCGAGCCAAGGAGCCCGGCGCGTTGGGCGAACCGCTGTATCAGGATGTCGTGACTGCCTTCAGCGAAGCGTTCTCGAGCGGCGTCGCGCCGTTTGTTCATCAGCCTCGCATCATCGGCGGACGGTATGGTCTTTCTTCCAAAGAATTCACCCCGGCCATGGTGAAGGGCGTCTTTGACGAATTGAAAAAGCCGCGCATGAAGAACCATTTCACGGTTGGGATCGAGGACGACGTGACCCACACCAGCCTGGCGTACGATCCCGATTTCTCGACCGAAGATCCGCGCACCGTGCGCGCCCTGTTCTACGGACTCGGTTCCGACGGAACGGTGGGGGCGAATAAGAATTCGATCAAAATTATTGGCCAGGAGACGCCGAATTACGCGCAGGGATATTTCGTCTACGACTCGAAGAAGTCAGGCTCGGTGACGACCTCGCACCTGCGCTTTGGCCCGGACCCGATTCGCTCCACGTACCTGATCAGCAAGGCGAATTTCGTGGCCTGCCATCAATTCTCGTTTCTGGAGCGGGTGAATGTTCTGGAAGCGGCCGCTCCAGGCGCGGTTTTCCTGCTGAATGCTCCCTACGGTCCGGATGAAATCTGGCAGCATCTGCCGCGGACGACGCAGGAGACGATCCTCAAAAAGAAACTCAAGTTCTACGTGATTGACGGCTATACCGTGGCGCGGGAGGCCCACATGGGCAACCGCATCAACACCATTATGCAGACCTGCTTTTTCGCCATCAGCGGCGTGCTTCCCAGCGATGAGGCGATCCATCAGATCAAGAAGGCGATCCAGAAGACCTACGGCAAACGCGGCGATGCGGTGGTACAGCAGAACTACGCCGCGGTCGATGCCGCCGTCGCCCATCTGCATCCGGTTAAGCTTCCGGAGAAGGTGACGGCGTCGTTCGACATTCTCCCCATCATTCCGGCAGCCGCGCCGAGCTTTGTGCGTGACATTCTGGGCGCGATCGCATCCGGTCACGGCGATGGATTGCCGGTCAGCGCGCTGCCACCCGGCGCCACCTGCAACGTGTACA
>JAJZDO010000194.1 GCA_021805955.1 Acidobacteriota bacterium | reverse complement strand
AGGCGTGTTCAACATGTTGAACCCGTCTACGCGAATCTCCAGCTGCTGATCTTTGAAGGTCTGGAAATCTTTGAACACGGACATGTTGACGGTTTGGTAGCCCGGTCCATAGACTTCATTGCGCTTCCCGCCCAGATACTGCAGCACCTGCGCCCGCGAGGTGACAAAAGCTCCCGACCCTGAGATAGGAATGCTGTTGCCCGGTAGCGGGTTTGCGAACGAACAGGGATTCCACCAGTGGAAGATGGTCCGCGTGTGGTTCGCGCAGGTGACGCCAGGATTGGTTGCGTTCGGATTGCCACCCGGAGCAAACGGATCGCGGGTGACCAGGGCAAACGCCGAGCCGCCAGAGGCCGTCGTGTTGTTGGGATAGACAGACATCGCGTTGCCGGTTTGCGCGAAGAACTCCACGTTCGCCGCCCAGCCGCCCGCAATCGCATCCAACGCCCGGCTCTGATTCATCCACCGGCGCTGCTTGCCGAACGGGAGCTGATAGTACATGTTGACGGTTACGCGGTTGCGTACGTCGAATGCGGAGTTACTGTAGTCGTACTGTACCGGCAGCAGGTTGGTGTTGCGATAGCCGCCGCCGCCCGTAGTGCCCAGCGGTGAGGGCGTGTCGTCCAGCGAGTGCGCCCAGGTATACGTCGCCAGAAAGCTCAACCCGTTGCTGAGCCGCTTTTCAATCTTGGCCTGCAGCGAGTTGTAGCTGCTGGTACCTCCGTAGGAGTTGTACGCCGTCCCGCCAAATCCCGGGAACGGGCGGACGTTTTGCGAGTTGTTTGCCGGATTCAACAACGCCAGTGGATTGTTGGGATCTGGAAACATCGGCATGTGCAGCGAGTTGTCCCCGACATAGGCCAGAGACGCGACCGTGTCTGGCGTGAACGCGTACTGCACCGCCAGGTTGTAGTCCTCGGTGTACGGCGTATGGATCAGTGGATCGGATCCGCGCAGCGCCGGGGTGGAGATGAAGTTCTGCAGGCCGACCTTCAACACATCCTGAAAGCCATTTTCCAAGTTGATCCCGAACGTCTTCGCAGGGGTGGAACCCGGAGGCGCGCTGATGCTGGGACAATTTCCGGCCGCGCAGTTGGGAGCGGGGAACGTATCGGTGAACTGGAACGGATAGTTCTCGCCCAGGTTCGGATAGTATCCAGCGCTCTCCAGGCCGCCGTAGAAGATACCAAACCCGCCATGGATGACTGTCTTCGGATTGATCGAGTATGCAAAGCCGATGCGCGGAGCAAAGTTCAGGTTCTGTGCTTTCACCAGGTACGGATTGCCGGAATATTTCAGCGTGATGTTGTTGGCAGCCAGCAACTGCGTGAAAGCCGGCGCAATGGGGTAGTTCTGCTGCTGGATTGGAATTTCGAAGTTTGCCGTTCCGTGCGGAACGCCCGTCGGCGAGAGCGTGGACTTGCTCGTCGTGTAGTAGGTCGCCTGATACCCGCCTACATCCTTATATGGCTGGTAATAGTCATAACGGACGCCCAGGTTAAGGGTCAGCTTATCGTTAACGCGCCAGTCATCTTCAAAATACGCAGCGCGATACCAGCGCGCGTCGCCTGTCTTGAAGGAGTTGCTCAATTGCGCCGAGTTCATCTGGTCGGCCAGGAAATCCGCCACGCCGAATCCCGTGAAACTGGCTCCCAGATTGCTCGTATATTCCCCGTTGTAGTTGTAGTTTCCTAGCGGGTAGGGCGGCTGAAGGGTAGAGAATCGAAGGCTCTGGAACTGAACGCCCATCTTCAGGCTGTGATTGCCGACGATCTTCGTCACGTTGTCCAGAATTTCGTAAACGTTCTCATACTCATCGGATGGAATAAAGCCCGGAACGCCAAAGCCGGAGACGCCACTGATCCCTGTCAGCGGCAGGCCGCCGGATAGCGGGTTGAACGGAATGCCGCCCAGACCGACATTCGCTGCGACATTTTCTGAAGCAAGAGACGCGATGTAGGCGACATGCATGTAGTTGTAGCCAACGCGAAACTCATTGATCAGGTTCTGATTGAAGGTGTGGGTTTCGCTGAAGGCGGCGTTGGCTCCAAAGTCCTGCGTGTAGCCATCCGTCCCGTACGTTCCGCCATCCAGCACGGGCCCTAACGGCGGGGCGGCGAACTGCGGATTATTGAAGTCGCTGTAACGGAAAAATGTCTGATCTTTCGAGCTCACGTTCCAGTCGACGCGCGCATCCCATTGCGTCGTGTCCAGCGTGGACTGCCGGTTGATCTGGTAGTTATTGAATGTCACTCCATTGCCGCTGTTCGGCAGTGGATACAGGTTCAGAATCTTCTGAGCAAGCGGACTGATCTGCGCCGGGCTCAGTACGTTCTGCTGGCCGTTGTAGGACTGCAGCGCAGTTCCGCCGGAGTTCGGCACGTACAGGTAGATTGGCTGGGCCTGGCCGGTCAGGTTGGTGCTCAGCAATTCGGTAAAGTCACCGTTACGCATCTTTGCCGTCGGCACTGTCTCCGTCGTCGGCTGCGCGAATTTGACGCGGTTGCCTTGCCCGTCTCCAAACACGAACAGGTGATTCTTGATAATCGGGAAACCCAGCGTCGCCCCGAACTGATTCTGGTTGAAGGTCGGCTTCGTCTTCGTCCCAAAGTCGGTCGCGTCGAGCGCCTGATTGCGGAAGTACTCCCAGACATCGCCGTGAATCTGGTTGGTGCCGCTCTTGATACTGACGTTCATGACCGAGCCGGCCGAGTGTCCGAACTCCGCACTGTAGTTATTCGTCTGAATCTTGAATTCTGCCAGCGCGTCTGGCGGCGGCAGCGCCACAAAGCTGGAGCCGTTGGCAAAGTCCACCACGTTTACGTTGTTATCGACGCCATCCAGAATGAAGTTGTTCTGCGAGGAGTTCTGACCGTTAGCGTTGAAGCCGCCCGTTCCGCCCACGCGATTGCCGGGCGTCGGTTCCACGCCGGTGGAGAGCTGCGCGATATAAACCCAGTTCTGCGAACTTAACGGGATGGTCTTGAGCTCGTGGGTGGTGATGACCTGGCCGATGGAACCGTTCTGCGTCTGCAGTAGCGGTGGGGCGGAAGTCACCGTCACCGTCTGCGCGATAGCGCCGGGGGTCAAGGTCAGCGGCAGGTTCAGGTTTTCCTGCAGATCGATGTGAACGTTTTGCTGGTTCGTCGTCTCAAAACCCGGTGCGGCCGCGCTGATGGAGTAGTTGCCAATTCGAATCGGAGAAAAGGTGTAGATGCCGCTTCCGTTGCTCTTTGCCTTCAGCACCAGTCCTGTGTCGGTGTTCGTGAGGGTGACATCCGCTCCGGGAATGACCGCGCCCGATTTGTCTTGAATCACGCCGGTGATTGCGCCCGCGTCCTGCTGCGCATACGCCGTGCCGGTAAGGAACAACACCGCACACAGTGATGCCAATCCTAGAACGGTGAAAAACTGTGTCTTGCACTGCCTCAAAAATGATTGCCTCATAATTTGCTCCATCCCGCGTAGGAACGTGTTCTTGCGATCCGGTGATCGTGCGAGTTTCGTGATTGCGCCGTCCCGATCTCAGAGAGGCGCGCACTGTAGTTTTTTTCGCGCAATATTTGATCTGCGTTCAGATCGTTCTGAACGAAATACTTAGAAACGCCGTTAACGTTAATCAATGGGAACTTTCACTGTCAAGTCCCGGACCGTGGTTTTTCCGCGGCAAAAAGATGTCTTCGATTACACGGTGTTTTCTGTAACTCCTCGGTTTGAAAATTCGTCGCAGTGAGCCAAATCAAAGCGCATTCACATGCTCCTTGCGTCCGCAAATTCGTGGTTGCAAGTACACTGGTGCGCAGCGGTCACGCCGACGCCGGAGACTCCGAATCTATGTCCACCTTCATTCGTTCTTTGTCGCGGGCGGCCGCTTGCTGGTCCGTCTCGCTTCTTGTCCTGTTTCAAATTTCTTCCAGCGCAGCCATCGCGCAGGCAGCCGGCAAGCCCGCACGGCCAACATCGCCCGTCCCGCTTTTACCCGCCCCCGCAGCCAGTCCGCAAGTGCAGCCCGATGGCACTACGACATTCCGTCTGAAAATGCCGAATGCTTCTATGGTTAAGTTGGAACTCGAGGGCAATGCGCATCCGCTCCCCATGACAAAAGGGCCCGGCGGCGTCTGGTCCATCACCGTGCACCGGCTGGCGCCGGAGTATTACAGCTACAGCTTTGACGTCGATGGGACCGATGTTCTGGATCCCCACAACACCACCATCAAGACCAGCTTCTTCAGCAACCAGAATGTGTTTCTGGTTCCCGGCCATCCCTCTATGCCGTGGGAGCCGGAGAATGTTCCGCACGGCGTCGTGCATCACCACTTCTACCACTCCAACATCGTGGGGATTGACAGCCAGTACTACGTCTACACGCCGCCGGGCTTCGATCCGCGGAGCACACAGAAATATCCGGTCCTCTATCTGCTGCACGGTTACAGCGACAAGCCCAGCGCCTGGACGCGCATGGGCAAAGCCAACGTCATCCTCGACAACTTGATCGCGCAGGGCAAAGTGAAACCGATGATCGTCGTCATGCCCTGGGGCTACGGGAACATGAAGATGATCACCGACGGATGGGCCGCGTGGAAAAATCCGCAACTGGTCATCGACAACTTCACAAAGTTTTCGCAGGCCTTGTTTCAGGAAGTCATGCCCAGAGTGCAACGGCAATATCCCCTCTCCGATAAACAGCAGGATCACGCCATTGCTGGGCTGTCGATGGGCGGCGCAGAAAGTCTGCTCGTCGGCCTGAACCATACCAACTATTTCGCGTACGTCGGCGGCTTCAGCGCAGGTGGCCTGGGCGATGGCAATTTCGCCGCCGCGTTTCCCGGCATCACGCCGCAGACGGCGCCGCAGATCAACCAGCAATTAAAGCTGCTCTGGATCGCCTGCGGCACGGAAGACGGCCTGTTTCCGCCGAACCAGCACTTCATCGCGTGGCTGCAAAAACAGGGACTGCATCCCGTCGTCATTCAAACGCCCGGACGGCACGTCTGGATGGTGTGGCGCAATAACCTGAGCCACTTCGCTCCGCTGCTGTTTCAACCGGCCCAATGACGCAGCCAGCCGCGTTCGCCGCAGTTGGCGTCGCGTGCAAACCGGTGAAAGCGTCAGCAGTTTTCTAGCAGTGCCGGCGGTTCGCGCGCTTGACAAAAAACCGCCGGCCGCTTTGTCATCGATTTTCTGAACGACCCAGCTCGTCGAAGGAGTGCTTCCCGATGACCTTCTTGATGACCGGACGTCTGAAACGTTCAACCCTCGCGCTGCCGATTCTCTTCCTGCTTGGCTGCGCCGGTGTCACCTCCGCAGCCCAGGCGCCGAAGATCGTCAAGCAGGATGGCCGCTTCGCCCTGATGGTCGATGGCCGCCCCTATCTCATCCTGGGCGCACAGATCAACAACTCCAGTGCGTGGCCCGCCGAACTGCCCAAGGTCTGGCCGGCGCTGGCCGATATGCACGCCAACACCATGGAAGCTCCCGTGTATTGGGAGCAACTGGAGCCGCAGCCGGGCAAATTCGACTTCACCAACGTTGGCG
>JAJZDO010000866.1 GCA_021805955.1 Acidobacteriota bacterium | reverse complement strand
CATAAATTTGCCGCTCGGCATCTCCAGGTCCAGTCCGTTGTTGGCGGCGGCGACGCCGTCATAGGTGGCGTTCCAGTCGGACATCACGATACCGCGGAAGCCCCATTCCTTGCGCAACACATCAATATTCAGGAAGTGGTTCTGCGTCGCATGCTCGCCGTTGATCAGGTTGTAGGAGTCCATGAGGGCGCCGGTGTGCGCCTGGCGCACGGCAGCTTCAAACGGGGGCAGATCGATCTCTCGCAGCGTTCGCTCGTCGGCGATGGAGTTTTCACCGTGCCGGTCATACTCGGCATCGTTCAGCGCAAAGTGCTTGACGGTGGCGCTGACCCCCTGGCTCTGCAGGCCGTCAATGTAGCCAACAGCGATGTTGGCCGACAGATAGGGGTCCTCGCCGAAGTATTCGAAGTTCCGGCCGTTCATGGGCATGCGGTAAATGTCGACGCCCGGTCCGAGTAGAAAGTTCACGCCGCGCGCCCGCGCATCCTGGCCAATCGCAGCGCCAATTTCGCGTGCCAGATTGCGGTCCCAGCTTGCCGCCAGATTGATACCTGCCGCATACGCCATGGAAGGCCCCCAGGTGCGCACGCCCATCGGGCCATCGGACATCTTCAACTGCGGAAAGCCGGCTGACGGCTCAGCGCGGATGAACATCGAGTCCTGCCCGCCGATCAGTGCCAGCTTCTGGGCGAGCGTCAGTTTGTGAACCATGGCGTCAGCCTGTTGCTCCATCGCTGGCGTCACGGGAGAAGGGCCGGCCGTCGTCTGTGCTGCGGCCTGGATTGTTGCGGGGAGCAGGAGGGCGGACAGCAGCGCAGTCAGGACGCGACGGTCGGACATGGGCAGTGTTCTCGGTTTCTGAAGGATGTGAGCGGCAGTTTCCCGCCCAGAACGCATTATGTCCGCCGCCGGGCGGCAGCGCAAGGGCCGCGCGCCCGCTTGGCGAGCAGGCAGGGGTTCGATATAGTGAGAGAGGTTGTGGCGCTATCGTCTAGGGGTTAGGACGTGAGATTCTCAATCTTAAAACACGGGTTCGATTCCCGTTAGCGCTACCAAACCTTCCTCGCCCACCACTCCAGTCAATCATTGGGTCCACTGAACGCCCGGGTATAAGCTTGGCATCCGGAAGGCGCGATAGAGGGCTGTTCCGTTCGAATGCAGATGCCATATGGTCGTGGGCTGCGCAGCCTGAGTAACCTCAAAGACATCGGACTCAAGCTGATTATTTTGTGGATTTACAATCCCGCAAAGGTCATATTCGATATTGCCGTTCGCTAGTTGCTCTGAATTTCCGCCGAAACTGTTATACATATTCGGCGGAATGATCGGATGGAACAGCAGCGTCGCTGTTTTGGCTGTCTCATTGATCTCCATCACAGGAACGGTGGAATAGTGGCACGCCGGCTCTCCAGTTGTTCCGCAGGTTACGCCCGCTGGAAAGATACGGTCGTCGCCGTTGTCCATAAGGGTCAGCTTAAAGATTCCTGCAGTGGGCGAACCAATGAAGTTTGGTCCATGCTGGGCATAAAACCAATCTGTAGGATCGGTCCCGCCCTGCAGCGTGAAGTCGCCACCCTGGCCCAGCTTCCACAAAATGCTGCCGTCACCCGCTCCATTGGCATAGTTAACTTTTATGAGCCAGTTCTGATGGCGTACGGAGACGATGAAGTTTCCATCGTCTGGTGAAAAGATGATGGCGTTCGAGTGGGTCCAGTCGGGGAATTGCATGGGATGCCGGTTCACATCCAGGTAGTCAAACTCATTCCATGCCCAGACCGGGTTCCAGTTCTCGTCCAGGTCGACCACCACGTCGCCCAATACGGTCGTGGTGCCGGAATAGCCGGTCAAGTTTGTGAATTGCTTCAGCGTGTTCGCCATCACCAGCAGATGGCCGTTCGGCAGCGGTTCAATGTCGTGATGAAAATCGACCAGGGTGATGTTGATGCCGGCCTGAGCCAGCCCCGCGTTGATATCGGCGAGCGTCTTCTGGCGGACAATATTGCCTGTGAGGTCTACTTCACGAATGGCAATTAGCTCATTCGACGGTGTTGGCCCTGAAAGTGGAGCCTCGGAGCTGACGCCGATATCCATCACCATGTCACCATTCGGCAGTAACTTGATCGCATTGATGCCGGAGTTGTACTGCTGATCGGTAAACGGATATGTCCAAATCACATTCCCAGCCAGATCGGTAGCATAGGCACCTTGCGATGGACCGGCCACTGCAGAAATCAGCTCGACGCCGGGCTGTGGGTTTTCTCCAGACGTTGTATTTGCGCTAAGACCAGGATTAAAGGATCCGTGGGCGGTGACGCCTCCCACTGCCGGCAGGGCACCCACTGCAAACGTATGATCCACGTCTGTGGCGGTCTCTCCGTTCTCGAACGCAATCGTGGCCTGCATGTGATACGTGGTATTTGCAAGCATGCCGGCAACAAAGATGCTCACCGGACCGCCGCCGCTGGGCGTGGGCACACTCCAGGTCTGCCGCCCGTAATTGGTCGTTTGGCCAAAATTTACGGTGACAGTGCCGGCAAAGGGGGGCGTGATGGAGTACTGCGCCACCTGGGGATTCGCCGTTGCCACGACTGTTCCCGCCGTAAGAACGAAAGCGTGCCCGGTCAATGCCACCGTCGAGGGAGTACCCTGGGGGGCGTTCCCGAAATTCAGGTTTAGGGATGCAACGTCATTGCCGCCGGGGGAGGGCCCGGTGGGCGCATAGGTTACGGCCACACCGCAGCTAGCGCCGGCCGGCAACCGCACCCCGCAGGTGGTCTCCGACCCCAGACGGAACGGGCTGCCCGCTGAAACAGCGGGTTGCAGGCTGATCGCCGAGCCACCATTATTGGAAATCTGGACAACCGTGCCACGTAAAACATTGCCGGTCAGCGTATTCCCAAAGTCGTAGGAAGTTCCGCTGAGCGTAACCTGCGGTCGGCTCTGGGCCGGCTGTGGACTTACCGTTCCGCCCTCAGGGGCGGTGCCGGAAAGTTTGTTTTGCGCTGTCTGCATTTTGCTGCTGCTTCCGCAACCTGCAACTACGGCGGTCAGCAGCATGGCGCAACCCCAGAGGGAAATCTGACGGCGTCCGATCATGAGCAATCGCTTCCTGGCCCTGAAAATATGTTGGTAGAAAACAACTTGGAGGTATGGGAGGAATAATAGCTGTTACTAAGGTAAGCGGTTCGGGAATTCCAAAAATTTCTACGGACCTATTGGTAACTCTTTGGCTCCGTTTGCCTTCCGTCTGTCACACCCCTGCAACTGCAGAGTTCCCAGGTGGCTTCTCATAGAGTGAGGGAGAACAGTATGCCAGCGAAAAAGGCAAGCACGAAGAAAGCCACCAGATCACGGTCCACCGCAAAGCGCCCCGCCGCCCGCAAGACGGCGGCTAAGAAGTCGGCTGCGGTAAAGAAATCGACCGCAGCACGGGTCAGAACCACCAGCAAATCCTCAAGTGCGCGCAGCGGTGCAGCGAAAAAGAAATCCGCAGGCCACAAGACCAGCTCCCGCAAATACAGCCCAAAAGCCTCCAAGATCGTCGAGCGTGAAATGCGCGCTTATAAGGAAGGGAAGCTGAAGAGCGGTTCCGGGCGTAAAGTGACCAATCCCAAACAAGCGGTGGCCATCGGCCTGTCTGAGGCGCGTCGGGCGGGAGCCAGGGTTCCCCAAAAACGGGGTTAATCGAGGGCTTTCGAGAAGGATTTGCACGCGGAAAGCGATGCAACCAATGGGGTTTGGCGCCAGCCTCAAATCAAAGCATTGGAAATTCATCACCTCGGGATGGGCCATGGTGTATGATCGATTAACGATAATCGGTAGCCGGGTACTCCCGGCTCCATTTTCAGCCTTCCAGGCCCGTTCTCATGTGGATTGTTCGTCTCGCGCTTCGCCGTCCATATACGTTTGTCGTCCTCTCCGTGCTCATTCTCATTCTGGGCATTACGGTCATCCTGCGCACCCCGACTGATATCTTCCCGAACGTCAATATTCCCGTCGTTACGGTGATCTGGACCTACCAGGGACTGTCGCCGCAGGAGATGGCCGGCCGCATCACCAGTAACTACGAGCGCGCAGTAACCACCACGGTCGACAATATCGAGCACATGGAGTCCCAGGATCTTACCGGGATCTCCGTCACCAAGATTTACTTCCATCCGGACGTCGATATCGCCACGGCCATTGCGCAGGTAACGGCCATCTCTCAAACCATGCTGCGGACCCTTCCGGCCGGAACCACGCCGCCACTGGTCATTACGTACAACGCTTCCTCCGTACCGGTTCTTGAGGTTGCGCTGTCAGGGCAAGGTCTCAGCCAGCAGGCGCTGTTCGACATCGGCAACAATTTTCTGCGCACGCAGTTGGCGACGGTGGAAGGGGCGTCGATTCCGTACCCCTACGGCGGCAAGCAGCCGCAGGTGCAGGTGGACATCGATAACGCGAAGCTGCAGGCGCTGCATCTTTCGCCTGCGGACGTAGTCACCGCCCTCGACGCGCAAAATCTCATCCTGCCCAGCGGCACGGAGAAGGTTGGTACCTACGAGTATCAGGTCGAAACCAATTCCGCTCCGCGCACGATTGAGGAACTGAACGATCTGCCGGTCAAGACGGTGAACGGCACGACTGTCTACATGCGGGACATCGCGCATGTGCGCAATGGGTATCCGCCGCAGACCAACATCGTCCGCGTGGATGGCCGCCGCGCGGCATTGATGAGCATTGAGAAGACCGGGAGTGTCTCGACCCTCAGCATTGTCGACCGCATCCGCGCACTGCTTCCGGAGGCTGCTGCCGGGCTGCCTCCGCAGCTCAAGATGCGTCCTCTGGCCGATCAGTCCATCTTTGTGCGCGCAGCCATCAACGACGTGGTCGTGGAGGCCCTGATCGCGGCGTGCCTGACGGCGATCATGATCCTTGTCTTTCTCGGCAGCTGGCGCTCTACGCTGATCATCGCCGTCTCCATTCCACTGTCGGTGCTGGTCTCGCTGATTACGCTCAGCAGTCTTGGGCAGACGATCAACATCATGACGCTCGGCGGCCTGGCCCTGGCCGTTGGAATTCTGGTGGACGATGCCACGGTCGAGATCGAAAACATTAACCGCAACCTCGAAATGGGCAAGGAGATCGAGCAGGCAATTCTCGATGGCGCGGCAGAGATTGCCATACCTGCTTTCGTGTCTACGCTCTCCATCTGCATTGTGTTTGTTCCCATGTTTTTTCTGGGAGGAGTCGCCAAGTATCTGTTTGTGCCGCTGGGCGAAGCCGTCGTCTTTGCCATGCTTGCGTCCTACTTTTTGTCGCGGACCATCGTCCCGACCATGGCAAAGTATCTGCTGCAGGTGCATGAAGAAGGCGACCTCGATCGCCGGCGCCAGAGCCGCAATCCTTTCGTGCGCGCGCAGATGGCGTTTGAGGATCGCTTCGAGCGCTTGCGCTCCGGCTATCGGGACCTGCTCGTCGTTTGCCTCCACCACCGCGCGCTTTTTCTGATCGCGTTCTTCGTCCTCTCTGGCCTTTCGCTGCTGGTGATCTATCCC
>JAJZDO010000686.1 GCA_021805955.1 Acidobacteriota bacterium | reverse complement strand
ATGCTGATTGGCGATGAAAATCCCTGCCGCGAACCGGAGCGCTGGCGCCAGGTAATTGCCCGGCGTCTTCACATTCCGTTCTGGACAGTCGACGCGGACGTGATCGTACCCAGCAAGCTGTTTCCCAAAGCGCAATATGCCGCCTACGTTTTGCGCCCGCGCTTATATAAGGAGCTGCCGAACTACCTCCACCCCCTGAAAAATCCCACGGCGCAGCATTCGTGGAAACGCCCGAAACACTTCGACAGTTATCCGGTCACCAGCGACATCGCGCTAGGCTGGAAACGTCTCGATCGCAGCGTGCCCCCGGTGGAAACCTTCACCGGCGGCTCCAGCGCAGCGCGCACACGGCTGCAATTCTTCATCGATAATTTGCTGGCAAACTATGACGAGCAGCGCAATCAGCCCACGGTCGATGGCACCAGCCGCTTGTCGCCGTATCTGCACTTTGGCCATATCGGCCCGCTGGAGATCGCGCTCGCCGTCAACGCAGCCGCCGAGAAGAACGCCTCGCTCTCCCATGCGCGGGATTCGTTCTTCAACGAACTGATCGTCTGGCGCGAGCTGGCAGTCAATTTCGTCAAGTACACGCCGAACTACGATTCAGACGAGTGCGCCGAGCCATGGGCCCGGCAGTCCCTCGCCCAACATGCTCACGATCGCAGAGAGTGGAACTACAAGCTCGACCAGTTGGAACGCGGCGAAACTCATGATGAGTTGTGGAATGCATCGCAATTGCAGATGGTCCGATTCGGATGGATGCACAACTATATGCGGATGTACTGGGCGAAGAAAATTCTGGAGTGGTCGCCCGACCCGGCGACAGCCTTCGCCTACGCCGCTACACTCAATGACCGCTACCAGCTCGATGGCCGCGATCCCAACGGCTATGCCGGCATCGCCTGGGCCATCGTCGGAAAATTCGACCGGCCATGGTTCGACCGGCCAATCTTCGGAAAAATCCGCTACATGTCCGCGGCCTCTACGGGCAGGAAGTTCGACTCCAAACGCTACATCGAGATGGTCCGCGAGTAGTCAGGTGCGGATTTTCCAGATACTGTATTCAAAATTGGAAGAGCCATTCTGAGCGCAGCGAAGAATCCAAAGAGCGATGGCAGAGCTTACGATGCGCATATCGTCTGGATTCTTCACTTCATTATGCGGAGACTGCCGTGCCCGGCTGCCACCCTCACTGTTTATTTGGATACCTGCAGCATCACAACACCATGCTTCGGAACCAGCGCAGTGTACGAACCATGCAGCGTGCCCAGGTCTTTACCCGACCACAAATCGCGCGCATGTACAGCGCCGTCGAACCCCACAGCTTTGAACTGCACGGTAATGGGATAAGCGGATTCGCTGCGGTTGAAGAGAGCCACGGCCTTGGCTCCGCCCACCAGCGGCTTCATCCAAATTTCAAACGGCCCGGTTGCGCTGACGCGATCTCCCTGGATGCCACGCCGGTCCTGATCGACGGCAATCACGCCCTTGTTCAGCAGGATGCTCTCGGTCGTGTCGTCCATCTGGCTTAAATCGTTGCCCGCCAGCAAAGGCGCGGCCAGCATGGCCCACAGGCTCATATGAGTGCGATACTCATCCGGCGTCATGTGGCCATTGCCCACTTCCAGCATGTCAGGATCGTTCCAATGACCGGGCGCTGCGTACTTGGACAGCCCAGCCTGCGCAAAACCGATCACCGACATTCTGTCGTAGGTATCTTTAATGTCTCCGGTGGTGCGCCACAGATTTCCGCCGACCTTCGGCCCCCAGTTCCACACCGCATCCAAGCCGTACTGGCACAGGCTGAACACGATGGGCCGGTGCGTGTTCAGCAGCGCCTGATGCATTTTCTCGTAGGCCTGCTGCATAATTTCCCACTGCTTCTGCTGGTCGTCGGGGGCTTCTTTTCTCATGATGCCGCCATAACTGCACAGGTCGTACTTCAGATAATCGATGCCCCATTTCGCATACGTGTCCGCATCCTGCTGCTCATGGCCATAGCTGCCTTCGTAGCCCCCGCAGGTTTTCGGCCCCGGCGAAGAATAAATCCCCAGCTTCAAACCCTTCGAGTGCACATAGTCCGCCAGCGCTTTCATGTCTGGAAATTTGCTGTTCGACTGGATATTGCCCTGGGCATCGCGCTCCCCTTCCCAGGTATCGTCGATGTTCACGTAGACATATCCCGCGTCGCGCATTCCACTGGCCACCATCGCATCCGCGGCCGCGCGCACATCCGCATCGTTCACCGCCCGGGCAAAATGGTTCCAGCTATTCCATCCCATCGGCGGCGTGGCTGCCAGCGAGCCGGATTGTGCCTGCGCCATCGGACACGACGGGAAAACAAACATGGTCCCCGCAAGCAGCAGGGCGACCAGGCTGAAATGACGAAGCAAGCGCATACTATCCTCCAGGTTTCAAATCGCACATCAAGCAAACGTCCACCATGTTACCAGCGATTTGAGAATCGGTCTCGCTCGCACAGCGCCATGGGTGCGCGACATAAAAGTGGAGACTTTGTCGCAATCCCAGAAAAGCATCGATAATCTGAGCGTACCCGGTATACAGACAATCCTGACTGGACTGCTCCAGGCTCCACTGACCGCAACCCCTATCAGCAGAGCCCCAAATGTGCCGGATTCGCTCGGAAATGGTGGCTCCTGAGGTTGAGGTACGATCATTTCCCACTTTTATGTCGCGCACCCCAGCGCCATCCAATCGCAAATCGCGCCCGGATGATTCCCTTGCTGCATGGATGCCGGTCCAGTCTACAATGTCAATCAGGACATTCGATATGTTGCAAGTGCGAATGAAAACCGTCCTTACCAGCTACGCATTTTCACGGGTAGCCTAATGTCTGGGTGCCCATCAATCCTATCGAAACTAGGGTGGGATAGAACGATGACCGCCTCACAATATCAGTGAAAATGCTTTAGAAAAGAGCGAGCTACCAGCAATAACCCAGGATGACAGATGGCGACGATCGGCACAACTCCGTTTCATGTTCTTACCAAACCCGTCGGTCCGATTTGCAATCTGGACTGCAAGTACTGCTTTTATCTGGAGAAGGAGGTGCTGTATCCCGACACCTCCAAGTGGGCCATGCCTGCGGATGTCCTCGAATCCTATATCCGACAGTACATTGAGCAGCAGGACACCGATGTGATCCATTTCGGCTGGCAGGGCGGCGAGCCTACGCTGCTGGGCGTCGATTTTTTTCGCAACATCGTCGCCCTGCAAACGAAATATGCGAATGGCAAGCAAATTGAAAATGCCTTTCAGACCAACGGCGTTCTGCTGAACGATGCCTGGGGAGAATTCTTCTCCGAGCAGAACTTTCTCGTCGGCGTTTCCATCGATGGCCCCCGAGAATTGCACGATGCATATCGAGTCGACAAAGGCGGTCAGCCCACGTTCGATCGAGTGATGCGTGGCATCGCTGTCCTCAAAAAACACGCGGTTTCCTTCAATACCCTTACCACCGTTCACCGCAAGAATTCCTACAACCCTCTCGACGTCTACCGATTCCTGAGAGAGAACGGCAGCGGACATGTGCAGTTCATTCCTATCGTGGAGCGGGTTTCCGCGCAGACGACGCAGGATGGCATGACGCTGGTTTCGCCCAGCTTCTCCGCACCGGCAAAAGTTTCCGGCTGGTCCGTGGAACCGGCCCAGTTTGGGCGGTTTCTCTGCGCTATTTTCGATGAGTGGGTCAGAAACGACGTTGGCAAAACATTCGTTCAATTGTTCGAAGTATCGCTGGAAATGTGGCTTGGCATGGAAGCCAGCTTATGCGTCTTCCGCAAGACATGCGGCTCCGCCATGGCCATCGAGCACAACGGCGACCTGTACTCCTGCGATCACTTTGTCTATCCCGAACATCGACTTGGCAACATCATGGAGGCCCCGCTTGGGGAGATGGCCATGTCTCCGCGGCAAGTGAAGTTCGGGCAGGACAAAAACGATACCCTGCCAAAATATTGCCGGCAATGCGAAGTGCGCTTCGCCTGCAACGGAGAATGTCCCAAGCATCGCTTTGCGACTGCCCCGGACGGCGAAGCGGGACTGAACTATCTTTGTGCCGGTTACAAGAAGTTCTTCACCCACATCGATCCGTATATGCAATTCATGGCCGCGCAACTGCGCCAACAGCGCGCTCCCGCCAATGTCATGGAGTGGGCCCGCATCAGGGATGCAGAATTCCTGCAATCGGCAAGGCCCGGACGGAATGATTCCTGCACATGCGGCAGCGGCAAGAAGTTCAAACGGTGCTGCGGCGCATCGGCATAGCCAATCCTCTCGAATCGCAAGGCGAGCGCTTCATCCAGCCCCTCCGCCAATGGGCCTACGCCCACCCTACCGGAACTCTTCAGAACGAGAACAACAACTCGATCTCTGGCTGCATGGCTACAATTTCCATCGCCCTCATGGTAGCCTCAACCTCAATACTCCGGTCAGCCGCTCCGGCCTGGATTGGGATAACCTCTTAGGCATCCACGGCTACGGATCATGGCTCGATCTACGTATTTGCTCGGTCGGAACCGGCCGGACACGAGCCAGTCAGGGTCGCTACAACTTGTAGGAGGGTAGGTACAAAATGCCGCGCAAGCTTCGCAGTTTTTCTCTCGCAGTGTTGAGTGTCATTCTGGCTGGAACCACGGTCCTGGCGCGGGCGCAGGACAAGAAGCCAGGCGAACCGTCTGCGCAGCCGCCCGCCGCAACAGATGCGGACATGGCAGCCCTTCCGACGAAAGAACAAAGCTCCGTGACCCAGCACACGCTGGCGTTGAACGGCCAGACAATTCATTACACCGCAACCGCGGGCAACCTGATCATCCGCGACGATAACGGCAAACCCAACGGCAGCATGTTCTACGTCGCCTACACCCAGGATGGCGCGGAGCCGAAGGATCGGCCCGTGACCTTTCTCTATAACGGAGGCCCAGGTTCCTCCACGCTGTGGCTGCACATGGGCTCGTTCGGGCCCGTGCGGATTGAAACCGCCAGCCCGGAGGCAACGCCGCCGGCCCCGTATCACCTGGTTCCCAACCAGTACAGCCTGCTCGATAAAACGGACCTGGTGTTTATCGACGCCATGGGCACCGGATTTTCCAAGCCGGTGGAGAAGGGGACGCTGAAGGATTTCCTCGGCGTCGATGAGGACGTGCGCGCCTTCAATCGCTTCATCACGCGCTACCTCACAGTGAATCAGCGTTGGAACTCGCCCAAATTCCTGATCGGCGAATCCTACGGTACGACCCGCTCGGCGGCGTTGTCGTATTCGCTGCAGCAAAGCGGAATTTCCGTCAACGGCGTGGTCCTCATCTCATCCATTCTCAACTACGGCGACGGCGCGGCGGGAACCGATACGCAATACGTCGGCTTTCTGCCTTCCTTTGCGGCGATTGCCTGGTACCACGACAAGCTGCCCAACAAGCCAGCCGACCTGCAAGCCTTTTTGGAGCAGGTGCGGGCCTATGCGCGCGGACCCTATGCGGAGGCGCTCTGGCAGGGAGACAACCTGAGCGCCGCGGATGAGGACCAGGTGGCGCAGAAGTTGAGCCAGATG
>JAJZDO010000363.1 GCA_021805955.1 Acidobacteriota bacterium | reverse complement strand
GTGAAGCGAAACCCTGCGCACATGGCACAAGGAATAGCTGCTGCTCGCGTCTGCCACTTACCCAATCTCAGACGAAAACCCGGACGGTGACCGCGTGTATTCCTGAATGCCGGAATAACCGATTCCGTTTCCTGAGTTTTGGCCTGCATAGTCCTTCTAGGTGAAGGGTGTCGCAGGCACCGTAGCGAAAATTTCTGTCATTCCAATCCAGCCAAACTGGCGCTTCTGGAATGACGCCGGTTGATGAACCTAACCGGCTTATGTGGCCACCCTTTGAGGTGGCCGCGCTTCAGATTGTTACAACTTCCAAAATGCCCGAAGACGCATTCTCGACGAACCTTCTTAATCTATCAAGAAGCGTCGAATTGGTCAACACCCCACTTCCTGACTTTGGCTTGCCCCAGACGGAACTAAAAGGCTGATGTGATTCATAACATGCAACTTGACGGGTCAATCGGATTATCCAGCCGGGGCCGTGTCAGGATCCAGTCGCTCCTCCAGAAGGCGAAGAAATGCATCGTGGCTTGAGTGCAGACAGACCTGAGCATTGGCTGCGCCCGGCACAACCTCGGTGAATCCGTCCGGGGTGATTGCGATGCGCATGGGCTGTGTGGGGCAGAGTTGAGGCGCAAGAATCGAGGAAGCTGCCACTGCATCGAAGAGGATCGGCGAGGGGGAGTGATTCCAGGAGTGTGGTCGCCATTCCCGATAGAGGGTATGGAGTTGGTTTGTGAGAGCCGCGTGAGCAGCAAAGATTCTCTCTCGGTCGGATCGATCCAGGGCGATCTGGGTGGAGTCGAGCGGAAAGACGGCAAGAGGGATGCCGGAGGCGAAGACGGTCTTCGCCCCAGGTGGATCCTGCGCGATGTTCCATTCGGCAGCGGGCGGCGTTCGATGACCTGGCGCGGTGCGGTACCCCTGCCGGATGGATCCTCCCATGAGGACGATCTGCCCTAGTTGATGCATGGTGGCTGGGTCGCGATCCATGGCCTGGGCCACATTGAACAATGGTCCAATCGCCAGCAGGGTGAGTTGACTACCGTACTGATGCACCGCGGCCAGTAGAGCCGTGATTGCGTCTGGATGGGTGCGAGCAGGCGACTGCTGGGCATACTCGCGCTGAGTGAAAAGATTGGAGGTTGCCGTTGGGACACCGGCATAGACCGGAATGCCGTGGAGATGAGACGAGGCGAGAAAGCGATCCAGCAGGCGCGCACGAAGTTCCGTGTCGCCAAAGGTGGTGGAGATGCCGATGATCCGCACCTCAGGACTGCGCAGCAGAAGCGCGAGTGCGAAAGCATCGTCGAGATCATCGCCAATATCGGTATCTACCCAGACCAGGCGAGGATGAGCAACGCTCTGCTGTTTTGCCGGTCGGGTTGCTCCAGGCGCGACGTTTGTACCGACGTGCAGACGGAACCTGGGAGCCTGGGCAAGACTCGATGCGGCGGCAGCCAGCGACAGAAGTACGATTCCAACCCATATGGGCATTCGGTTCAAAAACTTACGCGATGGTGCAATCCAGACGACAAATTTCACTTTGTGCGTTAGGATCATGCCAGTCTCCTCGAACTGCAATCCTAGCAGGATAACCTTCATGAATCTGCGAAGAATTTCACTGGTTGTTTGGCTGCTGCTTGTGTGGCTGATGGCAGATGCGGCGTCAAGGGCGCAACAGTCTGGCGTTGCGACCGCGGGAATCTTCAGCCCACAAGGCAATGGGGTTCCTTTGACCTCTCTCGACGGCCAGTGGCGCTTTCATCCGGGCGATGACCCGAGCAGCACACGGCAGTGGGCGCAGCCGTCTTACAACGACTCCGACTGGAGTCTGCTGCGTAGCGATGCTCCGTGGAGCGATCAGGGGCAGGTGCATCCGGGCCTGGAACAATTGACTGGATATGGCTGGTATCGCTTCCGGGTTACCGTTCCCAATGGGCAGCAGCGATGGGCGATTCTGTTGCCACCCGTTTCGATGGGCTATGAGATTTTTGCCGACGGAATCCGCATTGGCTCGACAGGCAGTTATCACGATACGCCAATTCCCCTGCTTCGAGTAGCCGTGGTGAGAAGCCAGATGTATCTGCTGCCCGCAATCAACCAGCCACGAGGCGGCGCGGCGCAAAGTCACACCTATCTGATAGCTTTGCGCGTGTGGGCGCAGGCATCCATCGCCCAATACTATTTTGCAGGGCCGGCGCATGGCGGCGGAATGGTGGGTGATGTTGACAGGCTAAGCGAGATGCTGGAGCGCCGCCATACACAGCTGCTTGGCTACTATACGGATAACTTTGCCTTTGCCTTGCTAGCCTGCGTGATCGCGATTTTTTCGCTGGGGCTTTTCTGGTTTCGTCGCGATGATACCGAATATTTATGGTTTGCGCTGATGCCGATCACGCTTGGCATCGACGCCCTGCTACAGATTATCTTTATCATCCGATTGCAGGCGCTGCCGCTCTGGGACCTGATTCATTCGGCTCTGCAGATCGCCTACCAACTGTCTCTTTTGATGTTTATCAGCCGCGTGCTGGGGAAGCCGCTCTCCATGCTGAGACAGGCAATCCTCGTACTGGGAGTGCTGTCGATCCTCACGGTTCCTTTGTATTGGACAGAATTAGTGCCCGCACCGGTGGCAGGATGGATCGGCATTATGATGCTGCTGCCAGCCATGCTTTGGGTGCTGTGGAAGCTGCTGGTGGAGAGCGTACACCAAAACACCCCTGCGCGTCTGATGCTGCTGCCCGTGGTGCTGATGACTGGTCTTTCTTTGCTGGACGACATTACGCTGACGCTGAACCAGTTTCACCTGCTGCACGACCCGGAACCGTTTGAACACCCGATCTCCATCGTCGGCTTTCGGATGCATCCCACGATTCTGGCGCAGACCCTTTTTCTGATTGCCATGATGGGGTTTCTGACGGATCGCTTCACGCGCGCGAGACGGCGTGAAGAGCGGATGGTTGCTTCGCTTGAAGCTGCGCGGCAGGTGCAGCGCTTGCTACTGCCCGAGGCGATGCCGCAGGTTGCGGGCCTTCGCATCGACTGCGCCTATCGGCCAGCGGAGATGGTGGGAGGCGATTTTTTCCTCGTCGTACCCACGGAACGACGAGGCTTGATCGTGATCGTGGGCGATGTCTCGGGCAAGGGTCTGCCAGCCTCCATGCTGGTTGCAACGCTGGTCGGAGCCGCGCGCGCGCAGGTGGCCATCACATCGGATCCGGTTTCGATTCTCTGCGCTTTGAATACTGTTCTGCTGGTGCATCAGTCTGGTCATTTTGCCACCTGCATCGTGTGCCACATTGCTGCGGACGGCACGACTACCTTTGCTGGCGCTGGACACCCGGCGCCGTATTGGAACGGGCAGGAGATGGAGATGAGGGGAGCTTTGCCGCTTGGAATCACTGAACAGGCGGAGTATGAAAATAAGACCCTGTGGCTGGATGTCAGCGATTCGCTTGTTGTAGTCTCCGATGGCGTGCCGGAGGCACAGGATGGCCGAGGCAATCTCTTGGGCTTCGAGGCTGTGGCACAGCTCTCTAGATTATCGGCGCAGCAGATCTCCGACGCCGCCATCCGCATGGGGCAGACGGACGATATTACCGTTCTGCGGATTGAGCGAGTTGCTGCGGAGGAGAGAACTACGCAGCTATAGTGGTTACTTTAACGCATGGAATCGTTACTACTGGCCAAAGGCGATGCGTAGACCCACACCCATCGTCTTGGTAGCTGGATTGATCTCTGGCTGCACTTGGTCGATCATGCGCGAGACGAGATTACGATGCCCGTTTCCTGCGTAGAGCGCGCGATGATGGAGCAGATAGGTTCCCGTAAGAAAACCGATCGTCTGCCCCAGAATCACATCCGACGGAAAATGCTCTTTGGCAAGGACGCGTCCCAGGCTGATGCTTTCAGCAAAGCCGTATGCTGCGGTCTGAACATACCAGCGCGGATATTCGCTGGCTATGATGCGTGCCAGGGACATGGACGCCGTGGCATGGTCGGAGGGAAAGGAAGAATCCCACTCCCAGTGGCTGCTGCCGTCGGCCCAGAAGTGTCCCTGCCCGTTTCCCTGCAAGGGGCGATGGCGGTTGGAAGCCAGTTTGATCAAAAGCGTCACCGTACCCGAGTCAATGACCGCCTCAGCGCCGAGCCGGCCGGTCTCTGCCAGCTTGGGATTCTTCGTTGCAAGACCTGCAAAATAAAACCCTGCGCCTTCCGCTCCGGAGGCGTAAAAGGAACCGAATTCCGAGAAGGTGTTCATATTGCTTTGCAGATTGGGATGCGTCCCGAAGGTTTGCTGCGCCTGTGCGTCGTAGGCCATCGCGAGTCCAAACGCAGTGCCGACGGGCAGCATCCAGCGCAGGTCACGACGCTGCAGACGCGCAGGACTGGTGAAGATGCCAGCATCATCCTGGCCCAGGTCTTCAATGCATCGCACCAGATGGGTGATGCCGCAGATCACGGTGCCCGCGGCAGGCTGAGCAGGGCCAGAGTTTGCCGTGGCGGCGGAACGGAGTGGAATGCGCGCGTCTGATCCTGCGTCGGAGCCTACGGATAGCGTGGTCAAACCAGAGCTGAATGGATCCGTCACGTCCGTCGATGACGAAGATGCCCCCGTAGCACTGGTGGCGGAGTCGACGTTGTGGCCAGTTGTAGCCATCGCCTGCCCTGTCGCCGCGCTTGGAGCGACCAAAAGTGTGAGAAAGGCAAGGGCTACGAAAGCAAGCCCACAGCGACGCGGAAGAGGTTTTTTCATCTGCTTCAGTGTAACCAAAGTGTGAACGGCATCGGCCTGTTGCAAAACGAATTCAAGAAAAAGGATTTCACAATGCGACAGCTTCCAGGAAACTCTATCCTTTTATGCTTCTGTCTTCCGTCATCGGCGAAGGGATGAGGCACGTGGGATCAGATGAGGCTCCAGAATCACAGACCTGGAAGCTGGCTTTTCTTTTGTCTCGATCAAATCGAGCAGAATCTGGGCTGTGCGTCGGCCAATCTCCGCGCTCTGCTGGTCCACGGAAGAAAGCGGCACTCGAAGTAAATCGTCAAAATGCAGATTTCCGCAACCGATAAAAGCCATATCCTCGGGAATGCGCAACCCCGCGTTCAGCGCCGCGTGCATCGCTCCAATAGCCAATGGATCATTGAAAGCAAAGACGGCATCAGGACGCTCCGAGCTTTCCAGCAGTCGCTTCATCGCTTCAGCCCCATGTTGAGTCGCGCCGCTGTCTACCCTATCGGCTGCCACCACCCAATCGGCGCGATACTCCAGTCCGTTGGACTCGAGCGCATCGGCATAGCCACGCAAACGCTCCTGGGCAGTCGCGACCTCCGGCCCACGGATGTGGGCAATCCTGAGACATCCCTGAGTAATCAAATGTTCGGTCGCCATGCGTCCAGCAGCATAGTCATCCGTGCCCACAAAGTTGAGCTTTGCTCCTGCAATCTGACCTTGCCCTCAGAACGCGTCGCTCATAGTCGTACTGGTTTTGGACTTTCGTCTGATTGCGGTTGAGCCATCGCGGTCAGGCTGCGCGGGCTAGTGTTCGAGCCTTTGCTTGCAACTCGAACTG
>JAJZDO010000947.1 GCA_021805955.1 Acidobacteriota bacterium | reverse complement strand
CGGCCGGGCTGATCGGCTTGACCATGTCCCTGGCGCGCGAACTGGCCTCCCGCAACATCACCGTCAACGCTGTCGCTCCCGGCTATATTTCGACGCCAATGACGGATGTCCTAAACGATCAACAACGTAGCGCCATGCTGACGCAGATTCCGCTGGATCGCGCCGGAACACCGGAAGACGTGGCCCACGCCGTCGTCTTCCTCGCCTCGGACCAGGCCGGCTATATTACCGGCCATGTTCTCGATGTAAATGGCGGCATGCACATGGGTTGAAAACGCTGCCGTTTTGATCCGGATCGCCGCGCCTTCCTACCTCGCGGGATCGTTTTCTTGAGCGCATACTCGGCGTATTGTTGTTGTGTGGAAGCATCCGGTGAACCTGCTCGCCTTCCACATAACCCATCATTTCTTCCCCGGCAAGGATGTGTCAGGATGAAATCCATTCGTTGGTTCTTGCTATCCTCTTTCTTATTTTTCTGGCTCCTCAGCCTATCTCGTTCCGTCGCGCAGTCTCGATCGAGTCACAACGTAGTTGGCCCGGAAAACGTGAGCTTCGCCAGCGGCGCCGAAACCGTCCACGCCGCACTGTATCGGCCCAGTGGCGCCGGACCGTTTCCCGCGATCATCGTCATCCACGAATGGTGGGGGTTGAATGACTGGGTCAAGCAACAGGCGCGGATGTTTACCGAACACGGCTATGTCACCCTCGCCGTGGACCTTTATCGCGGCCAGGTCGCGACCGACCCGGAAATGGCCCATGAGTTGATGCGCGCCCTTCCCCAGGACCGCGGCATCCGCTATCTGACGTCTGCCATTGCCTATATAAGAACGCTTCCCTACGTGGACCCGAACCGCCTGGGCGCGGTCGGCTGGTGTATGGGCGGCAGCTTCGCGATGCAGCTTGCCATCGCCGCGCCATCGCTCCGCGCTGTGGCCATCAACTATGGAGCGCCGGACACAGAACCGGAGCAGTTGAAGAAAATCCATGCCGCCATTCTGGGCAATTTTGGAGCGCTCGACCGCGGCATCACGCCGCAGGATGTCCAGAACTTCGCCGCCGCTATGCAGAAAATTGGCCATCCCGTCGACGTAAAGGAGTATCCCGACGCCGGCCATGCCTTTCAAAATCCGGATAACAAGACCGGCTACAAGCCTGCCGATACCGCCGACGCCGACCGGCGCATGTTTGCCTTCTTTGCGCTCTACCTGAAAGGTTCCTAGGGTTGCTGCAGCGGTTCGCGCAGCGCGAAGGGAGGGAGACATTCTGTAAGATAAACTGCGAACCGGAAACGTTAGCACCTTACGACCCGTCCACTGGAGTAGGTTCATGGCCCCAATTCTGACTGCCGTACGGTTCGCGCGTTTTATGGATAGCGGCAAAACAAAACCGGCAATTTTCGCCTGCGAAGATTCGTCGGGGGCAGATGCAGAGGAATATGTTGTCAAGCTGAGGGGTGGAATTGAGAGCCGTGAATCAGGACTGTTACATGAACTCTTGGCAGCAAAACTGGCTGAACATTTCAGAATCGCATCGCCCCAACCGGCATTGATCCACATTGAGAAAAATCTGGCAGAACTGATTTCTGGAATCGAGCCGTCCCATAAAACTTGTATCCTCAGCAGCATCGGCTTGAATTTTGGAACCAAGTTAGTGAGTGGATACAGCGTTTGGCCGGTAGATAAGTACATACCCGACGCAATCTGGCAAACCGCTGTCGATATCTTTGCGTTTGATGCACTCGTACAAAATCCAGATCGTCGCTTCGATAATCCGAACTTGTTTGTCAATGGGAACAGCATCTTGATCTTTGATCACGAGATGGCATTTTCATTTCTCCGAACCATCTTTCCTTCCACCACGCCTTGGAAGCTCGAACGGGAGGCGTATTTGCAAGAGCACGTCTTTTACCGAAAATTGAAATCGAAACCCATTGATCTGGATGGTTTTATCCAAAACTTGAGTACCCTGTCGGATACGCTGCTTGAATCGATAATGACGGACGTGCCCCAGGAGTGGAACAATGATACTGTGCCAATGATTTCGCAGCACATTCGCTCGATTCGGGATCACGCCTCGGATTTTGACGAAGAGATTCGGAGGTTCTTAGCATGAGCGTCCCATATAGTTTCAGCGTTTTGCGTTATATTCACGACCCAGTTACGCAGGAGTTTCTCAATATCGGCGTAGCTGTATTTTCCTCAGAGGCTAAATATCTCAATGCAGCATGCACCCCTAAATACCGCCGCATAAGCGAGACATTCTGCAAGATCGACGGTGTCGGCTTCCGGCAGTTGTCTCAACATATTCAGGACAGCATCAGGTCGGCAGGCAGCAAATATTCGTCTTCTTTGCCGTTTGAACCGAACCAGAACATCGAGCAGATTCTTGCTAAGGTTCTTCCCCGAGATGACAGCTCCATCCAATTTTCTAAAGCTGGGGTTGGGCTGAGTTCAGATCTCGATCAAACTCTACAGGACTTGTACAAACGTTATGTTGAAAAATATTTGGACGCTGGGGAACTACCGGGACGATCCGACGATGAAGTTTGGCGGGTTTTCCGAGGCCCATTGGATCGGGCTCTCGTAACTCCACATCTGAACCCCAAGCGAATTGTTGCTCCAGATTACGACTATGAATTCCAGCGTTCATGGAAGAACGAGATATGGCATGTCTATGAGCCAGTTTCTTTTGACATGGTGGAGGCTGGGTCCATATTGGACAAGGCAAACAGATGGCTTGGTCGCGCCACGAGTTTGAACGACAGTGCTGAGCCTTTTCGTATTCATTTATTGATTGGAGAGCCGAAGGATGAACGATTAAAGCCCGCAGCTGTCAAGGCGGAAAATATTTTGAACAAGATGCCCGTGAAAAAGGATTTCATCAAGGAATCCGATGCCGAATCGTTCGCGGAAGAATTGGCGTCAGAGATGAAGAAGCATGCGTAGCCAGCATCTCGCGAGCCTTACGCCACGGACGCTTTAACGCTATTTTTTCTATCGTAGGCGTCGCAGGATCTCCGGGCGAATCAGGTAGAAAAAGAAAACGAAATTCGCCAGCGTCATCACCCAGTAATTCTGCTGATGAAACCGCAGGATCACGTAAATGCCGTAGCCGCTGGTGAGGAACGCGGCCGCGAGCGCCAGTGCCCATCCCCAGCGCCGCATTTGCAGCAGGCCAAGCCCGGCCAGCGCCAGCAGCGTGGCCACCGCCAGCACCGCCAGCCTCGCCCCGTGGCTGGCAAAGTGATGGCTGAACACTCCCATCACCCCAATCATCGCCTCCAGCAGCATCCAGAAAGCAATGGCGGCCGCGCCGGGGAATTTAGCGGCGCCATCGTCCGGACGGGACTTCTCCTCAGGTTCATTCATAGGGTATGCAGGTAGGCCATCAGGTCCTGTAGTTGCCGGTCGTCCAGAGCATTGCCGAACGCGGGCATCATGTTGCGGCCGTGGACAATGGCCGAGAGGACGCGATCGTCATTCGCCGGAGCGCCGCTCGGCAGATATGGCTTCTTGAACATCCCCTGCAAACCCGGTCCGTGCAGCCCTTGCTCCGTGTTGGCGTAATGGCAGGACGCGCACTGCGACTGATAGACGGCATAGCCGCGCATCTCCGTCGGCGTCAATTCACTCAGAGGTTTCGATGGCGGCAGATGATGGCAGCCCGCCAGAAATACAATGGCCATCCTAGCAGCCATCGCGGGCAATCGAAGCCGTCGTCTCAACTTCATCCTCCTCCGTGGAAACAATATAGAGCTGCCACGCATTCCAGAACTGCATTCCGGGCGGCTGCGTCTCATCTCAAACGCGATGATAATCCGGTCGCCACACCTGGATGACCTGTTTGATCTGCTTCTCCGTCAGCTTTTCGTTCAATGCGCGCTCCACCAGCGCCGGAATCTCGGCGTCGGAGGCAAAGCGCAGCCCAATCAACTGACGTGTCTCCAACTCCCAGATGCGGGCGCGTAACGGCTCCGGCAGCAGCGCGGCCAGCCGCAACCGCTCTTCCAGGCGAATCACGCGGTCCTGCGCCTTCAATGCATAGGTCCGCGCTTTCACAGCCAAAACAACCAGCGCCAGCGCCACCACGACATGCCACGCGCTGCCTGGATTTGGATGCCGAACCAGATGCACAACTATCGCGACCAGCGTAATCAACAGCACCGGCGCCAGAAAAAAATGAAACCACGGATCGAAGCGCGCATGATTCGCGTAGGTCTGCTGTTTTCTTTCAGACATGGTGTCCTCCTTAACAGAAACTCGTCTGCCGTTTGCAACAACGCGCAATCGAAAGCTTACTGTTTATCATCGCACCGAATCCGCCCCAGTCGCCGCGGCCACAATCGCATCGATCGTCCGGGGGATGCCTTTCGCCTCCGGCAAATGTCCATTGCACAAAATGGAAAATACCAGCGTGCGTCCATTTCTTTCCGTCACGTAGCCGCTCAACGCGTTCACTTCGTCCAGCGTGCCCGTTTTGGCAAAAACGTGGTCGCGCAAGGGAGCGCGCGTAAATCGGTCCGACAGCGAACCATCGACGCCGCCAATCGGCAGCGTGCCGCGAAATTCCTCGCTCCAGGGCTGCGACGCCGCATAGCGCAACAACGTAGTCATGGCGCGCGGCGTCACGCGGTCCTCCGGCGAAAGACCGGAGCCGTCATAGAAGAAAAAATCCTGCGGTTGAACCCCCGCTCGGCGCATAAATGCGCGCACTACCCGCGCGCCTTCGACAATGGAGCCATCTGTGCCAAAACGCTGTCCCAGCAAACGCAGCAAGATTTCCGCGTGCAAATTCTGGCTCACTTTGTTGGTCACCGTCAGGTCTTCCAGCATTGGGACCGAGGTGCGCGAAGCCAGCACCACCGCGCCAGCCGGCAGCGGCGGCGCAATCTGGATCGACTCCGCCGTGTCCCGCGAATCTGGCAGCACCAGGGGCCGCAGAACGCTTTGTTCATAAATGGCCGTGTCCGCCGATTCGCGGTGATGCGCGACGGCCTCCCCTGTAACGGCAATGCCGCGCGCCTCCAGCATCTGGCGAAATGCGAGCGCGGCAAATTCCGCCGGGTCCTGGATCGCCAGCGCCAAATGTTTGGACGGCTCGCCCGCGGGCAGTGTGCCGAAGATGCGGACCTGCTTTGAGCCAGGCGCCCTGTCCACTCCCAGCGATGGCTGCGACCCCGCCGTCGAGGTACGCGCCGAATTCTCAACCGAGTAATAGGAACCGGCGACATCGGGGTTCCATGCAACCGTCGCGGGATCGCCCGGTCGGGCCCCCGGCATGATCGCCAGATACACGACGTTATCATTCACAGTCAAAGCGGAAACTGGCGCGCCAAAACTCCATTGCAGATCGTCCCAGCCCCAGCCAGACCCATACGGTTCCCATGGAAACGCCGTATCGTCCCCGACAATATTGCCTTCCACCCGCCGCACGCCGCGCCGTTGCAGCTCATCCGCCAGACCCTCCAATGCGCTGAGGGGAGGATTCGGCCGCTCCGTCGTCCCGTTGTAGGGATATTCCCGGCCCGACATGCTCGCATCTCCCGCGCCGACCAGCGTCACGTCTCCGCGAACTGTTCCCA
>JAJZDO010000544.1 GCA_021805955.1 Acidobacteriota bacterium | reverse complement strand
CCGCTTTTGAGAAGATATAAAACCGCGTTGAAGACTTCCTGCAAATCCACCGTGCGCGGTTTGGCGCGCTTACGAACGCCCTCCAGGATTGGACGAATCGATTCGAACTGCTCCCGGCTCACATCGCCTGGATACGGCTTTCTTGGCTCCATCCTCCTCGATTACCGCACCGGAAATGCGGACGCATATGGCTCTGCGGATACCCTCGCCACAACAGGACTATAGATCGTAAACAGGTTCTTAGCGCCGTGCTCTGGATCAGGCAGCACCTCTGGCTGGTTGGCAACTGCCGGAGTGCTTTGCGCAACTGCGCAGGCTGCTCGAAGCGCAACTCATGAAGCACGCCGTCCTCGCGATGACCCAGCCGTTTGCTCATGGGCACACGATCACCGTGCAGCCATGGGATGTCGCAATCGTGGCCCGCGTGGTTGGAACTGGCCGCGCGCGCAGATACCGGAGCGCAAGCGAGAACGCATAGTTGCTTCACCGGAAAAGATTGGACGCGTTACGAGCAAGGGCCACGCGCAGCAATTAACTTTCCTGGATTCCAAGGTCGGACGGGAGGGCGAGAAAACAGAATCCCTGCGGCTACGTCTTAGTATATGTATATGCGATAAGCATTTCCTTGCTATACCGTACCGCTCGCATCCTTAATTTGTTCATAACAGCATCCAGGAGAAATCCCCGTGGCCAATGCCAAGACTGCAAAGTCACCTCGAGCCAGGAAATCAGTCCCATCGAAACAGGAGAATGCGATCGGAAGCGATCGCACCAATGTAAGCGCCGAAGCCTTGAAACGCTCATTCCTCGATCATCTCTACTACACCATGGGGAAGTATCCGGCTGTCGCCAATCAGCACGATCTCTACATGGCGCTCTCCCATGCGGTGCGCGATCGCATGATGGAGCGGTGGATCAATACGGTACAGAGTTACCGGCAGAAGGACATCCGCGTCGTTTGCTATTTGTCCGCCGAGTTTCTGCTCGGGAAACATCTTGCCAACAATCTGAACAAGCTCGACATCCTGGAGCCGACTCGTCAAGCCATTTCTGAACTTGGATTCGACTTGAAACAGTTGGTCAAGACTGAGCCCGAGCCTGGCTTGGGAAATGGCGGCCTGGGACGGTTGGCCGCCTGCTATATGGATTCTCTCACCACCTTGAATATACCCGCGATCGGCTATGGCATCCGCTATGAGTTCGGCATGTTCGAGCAGATCATTGAAGACGGCTGGCAGGTCGAACGGACCGACAAATGGCTTCAGTTGGGCAATCCGTGGGAGATACCTTCCACCGACTGCGAAATGGACGTGAAATTTGGCGGGCGCACGGAGGCGTATCGCGATCAACAGGGCCGCTACCGCGTCCGCTGGGTGCCGGATTATGTCGTCCGCGGGCTGCCCTACGACACCCCTATCCTTGGATTTCGCAATAACATGGCCAACCGTTTGCGATTGTGGACAGCGCAAGCGACGGAGTCCTTCGACTTTAAACGATTCAACGTTGGGGACTACTTCGGAGCTGTCGATAAGAAAGTCGAATCGGAAACCATCACTAGCGTACTGTATCCCAATGATGAACAAACGCAAGGCAAACAGCTCCGCCTGGAACAACAGTACTTTTTCGTCTCCTGCTCGCTGCAGGACATGATCCGTATCCACAAACTCCGCGGCCGCAGCCTGGAGGATTTCGATACGCAATGGGCCATCCAGATGAACGACACGCATCCTTCGATCGGCGTTGCCGAACTGATGCGTCTGTTCGTCGATGTGTATGACATGGATTGGGAGCCGGCCTGGGAGATCACCCGGAAGGCCTTCGGGTTCACCAACCATACCCTTTTGAGCGAAGCGCTGGAGCGCTGGCCGATATGGCTGTTTGGCAAACTCCTTCCGCGCCACCTGGAGATCATCTACGAGATCAACCGCCGTTTTCTTGCGGACGTCCGTCTCGCCTATCCGAACGACGACGCGCGTGCGGCCAGAATGTCGTTGATCGACGAGAACGGAGAGCGCTACGTGCGCATGGCGCATTTGGCGGTTGTGGGCAGCAATGCCGTCAATGGAGTCTCGGAATTGCATACCCGCCTGCTGGAAGAGGACCTCTTTCGCGATTTCTACCAGTTATGGCCGGAACGCTTCAGCAACAAGACCAATGGTGTCACTCCCCGGCGGTGGCTGCTGTTGAGCAATCCACAGTTATCCAGCCTGATTACGGAGCATATCGGGCCCAAGTGGCCGACCGATCTCGATGAACTGCGAAAGCTGGAACCCTACGCCGACGACCCGCGGTTTCTCCGCCGCTGGAACGACACGCGGGAAGAGGTGAAGAGGGAGCTGGCCTCCTACATTTTGGAAGCAACCGGCATTGCGGTCGATCCAGCTTCCATGTTCGATATCCAGGTAAAACGCATTCACGAGTACAAACGCCAGCACCTGAATGTCCTCCACATTCTCACCCTCTACAATCGCCTGCGCCGGGACCCCAACCTTTCCATTCCGCCACGCACCTTCATATTTGGGGGCAAGGCCGCTCCCAGCTATCGCATGGCCAAGCTGATGATCAAGCTGATCCATTCTGTCGCAGATGTGGTCAACAACGATCCGAGCGTTGGCGACCGGCTGAAAATTGTATTCCTCCCCGATTACTGCGTTTCCCTGGGGCAACGGATTTATCCTGCCGCGGACCTGTCCGAGCAGATTTCAACCGCGGGAAAGGAAGCATCCGGTACAGGCTGCATGAAATTCGCGATGAATGGCGCCTTGACCATCGGCACCCTCGACGGCGCGAACATCGAGATCCGCGACGAGGTGGGAGCGGATAATTTCTTTCTCTTTGGGATGACGGCGGAGCAGGTGGAACAGCTCCGGGCCAACGGATATACCCCGCGCCAGTACTACGAGAACGATCCCGAACTGCGCGAAGTTCTCGACCAGCTCGTTTCAGGTTCGCTTTCGCGCAACGACATGTCGCTCTTCCGTCCTCTCTTCGATTCCCTCCTCGATCGCGATGAGTACATGCTGCTGGCGGATTATCGCTCCTACATCGATTGTCAGGACCGCGTCGGTCAGGTCTTCCTGGATCGACCGCGATGGAATCGAATGTCTATAATGAATGTGGCCCGTATCGGAAAATTCTCCTCGGACCGCGCAATTCGCGAATACTGCAAAGACATTTGGAAAACTACATCCATTGAAGTACGTCCGTTTCCCCGATAGAACAGTCACGTCTCAGAGCGGCGGGAAGGGCGATTCACTAGGAATTCATTTTTCGGCGGCTCCACGTTCAGTCGCCATTTCAAAGGATGGCTCATGCAACGATTTGTAAAGTTGATGGCAGTGGGGTTCCTTTTAATTGGACTGGAGCGCGCCTATGCCGTCCCAAGTTTTGCGCGGCAGACGGGCCTTTCCTGCAATGTTTGTCACACCAACCCTCCGGAATTGACGGCCTTCGGGCGCAATTTCAAGCTGCAAGGCTATGTGCTGACGGACATGACCGCTAAGGACAAGGTGGGGAACTCGAAAGACCTGCTGCTGTCCAAGTACATTCCGCTGTCAGCCATGCTGCTGCTTTCCAACACCTCCTTTCAGGCGAACCAACCGGGCACGCAGAACAACTCTGCTGGCTTTCCGCAACAATTGAGCATTTTTCTTGCGGGTGGGTACGCCTCGCACTTTGGCGGTATGGCGCAGTTTACCTATACGCACGCAGACGACCACTTTGGCATGGACAACACCGACCTGCGCTACGCCAATCAGGGAAAGCTTGCCGGGAAGGACTGGGAATATGGCATCACGATCAACAACAATCCCACCGTGGAAGATATTTGGAACAGCACGCCCGCCTGGGGATTTCCGTGGATCTCGACTTCCTCCGGCGTGAGCCCGCTGGCCTCTCCCATCATCAACGGCAATCTTGGGCAGGATGTCGCTGGTGTCGGCGGCTTCGGCATGTGGAACAATCACCTCTACGCCGACATTACCGCGTATCGGTCGGAACACGCCGGCGCTTCGACTCCGGTGACTGGGGTCGGCCAGACATACAACATCTCGGGAGTCGCTCCGTATTGGCGAGCGGCGTGGCAACAAAGCTGGGGCAGCAATTATCTTGAGGTGGGAACCTATGGGATATTCGTCAACTCTTTTCCCGGCGCGATCTCCGGCCCGGAAGACCGCTATATAGATCCTTCTCTTGACTTCCAGTACGAGCGGCCCTTCGGCCCCAACCTGCTGGACATTCATGGAACCTATATCCATGAAAATTCGAATTTGAACGCCACCTACCTTGCAGGCGGAGCAAGCGTCAAATCCAACTATCTGAACACCCTCAAACTGGACAGCACCTACCACTGGGCAAGCAAATACAGCGCGACTGGGGCTCTGTTCTCCACCACTGGCAACAGCGACGCGCTGCTCTACGCGCCCGCGCCGCTCACCGGCAGCAATAACGGCAATCCCGACACCAGTGGTTACATTGCGCAGTTTGGTTACTGGCCAGTCCAAAACATTGACATCGATGCCAATTACTCCGGATATTTCAAATTCAACGGCGCCAGCAGCAACTACGACGGCGCGCAGCGGAACGCGTCCGACAACAACACCGTGTATCTGGCTTTGTGGGTGATCTTTTAGGAGAGCAGTATGGAGCAGCAGGAAGATATCCAGAAAATTGTTTCAAATAAAGATGTCATCGTCATCGATCGCCGCTCGTTCTTTGGAGTTTTGCTTGGCGTCGGTAGCGCGGGCATGGGGGCGTTGCTTGCAATTCCCGTGCTTCGCTACGTCCTATATCCGCTCTATGCGAAATCCAAGAGCACATGGTCTCCCATAGGCTCCATGGATGAGTTTTCCAATCTGTCGCAGCCAATACTGAAACACCTCACCCTCAAGCAAGTAGATGGGTGGCGCGAGGTCGATTCCTCCCTGACCATTTATGTGACCAAGGGCGCGGATGGAGCGCTTACTGTGCTCTCCGACATCTGCCCTCACCTGGGGTGCGCCGTCTCCTGGCAGAAAGGTCAGGAAGAGTTTTTCTGCCCCTGCCACGGAAGCGTTTTTAAGCCTGATGGAAAGCATGTGTCTGGCCCGGCGCCACGCGGGATGGACCCGCTTCCGCACAAAATTGTGGGCGGAAAGCTCATGGTGAAGTTCGAGTACTTCCGCGAGAATGTTCCCAACCGTGAAGTGTTAAGCTAGGTGACCTTGTGGATGAACCAGTGAAGGCCGATGTCCCGCAGAAGAAGATGCCAGCACGTTTCTATAGCTGGTTCAACAAACGCACTGGTATACGCAACATCATGCGCGCATCTTTGGATGAGCCTGTTCCTGGTGGCGCGCGCTGGGCCTATATATTCGGTTCCGGCCTGCTCTTCATCTTTATCTCCCAGGTAATTACGGGCCTATGTTTGGCGCTCTACTATGTTCCCTCGGCGGAGTCGGCGCACACCAGCGTGGCCTACATTACCAAAGAGGTGGCCGCCGGCGATTTTTTACGCAGCCTGCATTACTACGGCAGCAGCGCGATGATCGTCGTGCTGCTGCTGCACTTTCTACAGACCTTCATCTATGGGTCGTTCAAAGGCC
>JAJZDO010000325.1 GCA_021805955.1 Acidobacteriota bacterium | reverse complement strand
TCGCGGAACTCCTCTACTCCATAATGCGAAGTGGTACCCAGGTGCTGGTCGCCGGAAAGATGCATGGCAAATGCTTTGCGGAATTTTTCGATACCCGCGTTGCGGCCGTGCTGTGGCCACGCGTTGGAATCATAGTCTGCGACCAGATGATCGCCTTCCAGGTAGGTTCCGGGAGCCGGAATGCTCTCTTCAGGATCGTGGTCGTCGGTATATACGCCGCTCGGCTCCGTGTGGATACAGCCGAACACCGTCTGCGATACCGCAAATTTCATCCACGTACCCGCACTCCAGTCGGCCGCCCACGATTCCAGAAAGTCGATCTGCCGCTGCCCGAGCAGTTCAGCGTCAGGGTCATCGCTCTGCGCCTGTGAGTTCCAGCCGCGGTTCAGTGCAAATCCGTTCACGATATCGGCAGCCGGCAGCAGCGGCCTCGGCGCCGACTTCCACTTGCGATCTTCAAGAATCGCAAAACTGATGCCGCCCCACTGAAGGTCGGTGTAGTAGACGCTGATGCCCTGCAGTACTCCGCTGGGCTCGAACGGATCGGGGAGATGCGACGTTTGCAGCCGCTGCACCATGTTGACCCAGCGCGGCGCCATCTTGTAACCGCCGGAGTCCTGAATGGCGTAGTTTTTGTTGGAGTACGAAACGGTACCCTGAGCCGCGGACCCGGTCCCTTCCAGCGCGGGATTTGTAGGCCGGCCGCCACACCCCCAGATGTTGCCGTGATACATGTCGTGATCGTCGGTCATGCATACCGACGGTATGTTGCGTGTAAGATCGCCCACTGCCCAGCCGAAAATGAACCACTTCCGCTGAAAGTCGAGCATAGCGGGGGCAGTGCGGCCCGGTGCACGGCTCTCGATTGCACCGAACCCGCCGACCGGCTCGTAGACCTGGTCGCCCGTCCAGAACAGGACGTCGGGCTGGTGGTGAGCTAGATGACTTGTAAAGTCGGCATGCGGAAATCCGAAATCCCAGATGCATGTGAGGAGGCCGACGATCACATCCGGCTTCGCGGTGGGATCTTTCCGAACCATGCCCTTATAGTGGTACTCGCGCGGTTTGCCGTCGGAGTCGGCCATCGTAAACAGGACTCGATATGGCGTGTCCCGCGTTGCGTCCCATTGCGGAACCCGGAAGGTCGCATTCCACGCATCCGGATCCAGGTTCTGGGTCGCAATGGACTTCCAGACGCCGCCTTCTTTGATCTGCAGCGTTGCCGCTTGTTCGGGTGTATCAAGCGGCGGGAATTGCGCCGAGAGCTTCAGTGTGCCGCGGCTCACTGTGTAGAGGGTGAAAAGGATCGGGCCATAGGCGCGATCCGGGTGCGCCTCCACTTTGCTGCCGGTCAGCACCCAGTCTTTGAACCAGAAGCGCATGCCGCCGCCACTGCGCTGTTTGGGCGGATAGAAGCTGAAATCTTTGATTACTATGGGTTCGACAGGTGTCGGCGTGACCGGGGTGGAACTGCAGACAAGCGCGACACCACCCGTCAGCCAATCCGCCGGAACATCGCGTGTCACTTCGACCGCATGCTGGTGACTGGCGCTGGAAGCCCGCAACGTGACACGATAGCCAGCATCGTGCGGTTCAGCGTGCAGTTGCAGATCCGTTTCGCCGTCCAGATTGACGCGGGGCGCGGATGCCTCCAGCGTGCCGATAAACAAACGGCCGTCTGCGTGAATGCCCGCATCGAGACCGCGGCCGTAGAGGGCAGTAGTGCGATAGTCACCCATCGCCTGCTTGGCGCCGACCCGGAATCCGACAAATCCCTTGTCGAGGACCGCGCCGGCAAGCAGACCCAGACGCACGCTCATGGTCAGAGTCCCGGGCCGGGGCGAGATCTCTCGCGTGAGCAAAGCAACGTTGCGGTCACCCCCGGCAGAGATGCACTCCAGCCGCCCGTCGCGCACTTGCCAATCCTGCAAGGGGTTGGACCAGTAGTCGGGACCGGGCCACGGCCGGTCTGCTGCTGCCGGCCAGGCGCTATGGAACGATGCGCCCATCGATTCCGGCGCGGCCATTGAAGGCCATGCCTTGGAAAGTACCGACGCACCCAAGGCTGTTTCACCGGCGCGCTTCAGAAAGGTTCGACGGCTCCAACGACCTTTCACTCGTCCTCCAGGCAGACAACAAGTTGCGGGCAGCAAATTTGCAGTATTCGATCACTGCACGATCGGAACTCACAAGAAGCACCTGCGATTGTGCGGTGTTTTGTGGACCGCAGCAAACATTGTTCAGCGGGCTGAGTGTAACGCATTACATGCATGCCGGGCAATCCATGTTTCCCGCCAATGGAAAAAGTTTTTCCGGCGATAAATCCCTAACGTCAACGCTTGCTTATAGGCAGTGCTCCTTAATGGCCGTCTGCCGGTATTGGCTACATGGGAAACGTCGCGATGTCCCGGCCTTTAGCCGGGTTAGCGCATGAGCAGCGGAATCTTTCGCCCTGCGTATACTGTCTCAGGCTGAAAACAATGGACATACAGGAAGTCGCGCGGCTGGCGAAGGTGTCAACGGCAACCGTTTCGCGTGTGCTGAACGGATCGTCCAAGGTCCGCCCGATCACGGCGAAGCGTGTTCAACGGGTCATCGATGAGCTGAATTATGTGCCTAATACCAGTGCGAGGTATCTTCGCGCCGGACGCACCAAGCTCTTCGGCCTGATCGTTTCCGATATCCGGAACCCATTCTTTCCCGACCTGATCGACAGGTTTGAGGCACTCTCAGGAAACCACGGGATCGATATGGTGTTTACCCACACCAACTACGATCTGAAACGGCTGGACCATTGTCTTCGCCGTATGGTGGAACGGAACGTGGATGGCATCGCGGTCATGACCTCGGAGGTCGAACTTTCCGCACTGGAACGCGTGAAGCGGCGCAAGACGCCACTTGTTTTATTGAACCAGATTGAGTTGGATAAGAACTTTCACAATATTCACGTGGACTACTCCGAAGGCTTTGAGCAGGCTGTGCGGCATCTGCAGGCATTGGGACATACGCGGATTGGCTTTCTTTCCGGTCCCGCAGGTTTAAGCTCCCCCCAACGCCGGCGCTCTGCCTTCGCATCGAAGATGAAGCAATGCGGTCTAAAAGTCCGCGAAGAATTTATCGCCACCAGCACGATGGATGTGGAGGGAGGTTTTGCAGCGATGCAAGAGCTGTTAGCGCGCCCACGCCGCCCCACGGCCGTGGTATGTACGAACGACCTGATGGCATTGGGCGCCATTCAGGCAGCGCAAAAGGCGCAGCTCTCGGTGCCGGGTGACATCTCCATCATCGGCTTTGATGATCTGCCCCTTTGCCGCATGTTTACGCCGCAGTTGACGACCATTGCGCTGCCGCGGGAAGAGATTGCCGAAAGCGCGTTTTCGATCCTCCTAAAGGCGTCCACGCCTGGTTCGAAGGTGAAGATTGCCCGGCACAGCATTGCTACGGAATTAAAAGTTCGCGAATCGACCGGGCCGGCAAAATGATGGCGTCCGCTTCTGAAGATATGACTCCTGCAGAAATAGACGCCAGCGGTTGGATGATTCGCTTGATTCAGCTAAAAGTTCAGTTTCACCGCAAACTGTATTTGCCGTGGCGGAGGAGATGGCAGCACTCCAGTGATTTGTCCGAACGCGACACTGGTTAGCGAAGAATCAGGACGATCGAAATGCGTCGTGTTCGTCAGGTTGAAAGCCTCAGCCCGGAATTGCATCTGCAGCCGATGGGTGAGCTGCGTCTCCTTCAAAAGGGCAAAATCGAGATTGTGCAGCGCAGGCCCACGCGCGACGGCTTCCGTGCGCGGCACATCGCCAAAGGTGAAAGGAGCGGGCAACGCAAAGGCAGCGGTGTTAAACCACTCGGCGGCTTTCGCTGAGTTTGACCGCGACCCGGAAAGCCTGGGACTTACGCCCGGAACATAATTTGGACGATTGCCGCCGCCAACGATGGGCGCCGAGAAGACAAGCGGCAGCCCGCTCTGCTCGGTAAGAATTCCTGAGGCCGCCCAGCCGCCAACCAGCCCTTGCACCAGACCGCTCGCCGTCCCCAGAAATGCTTTGCCCTTTCCAAATGGAAGTTGAACCACAGCATTTACGATGAGCGATTGCGGAATGTCCGATTCTGAAACAGACTTTTCCGCCGCCAGATCGTAGTAATTTTGGGTGGTGGATGTTTGCCCTGGCCCCGTCGAGGACTCATTCTCATTTACGTTGGAAAGCCACTTGCTGACCGTGTAGGCCGCCAGAAAGCTTACGCCGTGCGTGGTTTCCTTATTCACTTTCAACTGCATGGACTGGTAGTTTGAGCCACCCCACGTGGAATTGACGACCATCACATCCGTGAATTGCGGGTAAGGGAGCAGCAGTTGACGGCGGGCGACTGTCGCGTTGGAAAGCGGGCCGATCTTAACGTAAGAACGAAATGGATTCGAAACCTGGGCCTGCAATCCAGTGCCGAGGCTCAGGTATGACGGATTCAGTTGGTCCAGATCAAAATTGCTGGTCAAATGAAGCCCGCGATTCGCCACATAGGCAATGTCAACAAGCGTGTTGGAAGGCAGTTGCCGCTGCACATCGAGGTTCCACTGGTAGGAAGCGGGCGTTTGCGGATTGTTATCCCACACGCTGATGGCTTGACCCACAAGCGTACCTGCCCCCTGTGAGCTTCCTGTGGGCTGCACCAGTCCCTGCGGAAACGGGTTGGTGAGCAGATTGAACGGCGTCAAGCCTCCGTTAATCGACGTATTCCATTCCGTGGAAGAACTAAAGCCGCCGCTGGGACTGAAGCCCACGGCATTATTGCTCAGCTCCAGCGGGGCGTATACCGTGCCAAAGCCGCCGCGAATGACAGTGCTGGGAATCGGGCTGTAGGCGAAACCGACGCGTGGCTCAAACTGCAGACGGTTCCAGCGATAGACGGTTCGTGACGATCCATTGACGCCCGCAAATACCAAACCGCCCTTCAGGCTGGGAAATTCACTGTTGGCGGCAGGGCTGGGCACATTGGGATCGAAGTAATTCAGCTCATTGTGACGATCGGTGACCGGGCTCTGGGTCTCATAGCGAAATCCCAGATTGAACGTGAGTTTGTCGGAAAGCCGGACATCGTCCTGAACGTAGCCTGCGTAGTACCAGTCCCGCATTTCGACGCCAGAACCGATAGGCATCGACCCACTGTTTCCATCGCCCAGCAAAAGGCTGGCAATGCCATTACCAGCGATAGGGGTTGCTACGTTAGGATTGGGTCCTTGCGTCTGCGCAATCGCAAAGCTATAGGTTCCTCCGCTATTTGCCACGTTGAAATAATTGATCAGGTTTAGCTCAATATCGGTGCCCACGATGATGGTCTGCCGTCCGAGCAGCTTGGTAAGAGAAAGCAGCAGGCTGTGCGTATCGTTACCATTCAGCAGGTAGCTCTGGCCGGCCATTCCGCTGTATCCGCCCCCGACGTTGATGGCGGGGAACATCGGGATTTGAATGCTGCTGACCAGTGAGCTGGGAAAGCCCAGCTTCGAATTATCAAAGCCATAGCTCAAGGTCTTCCGCGACTGGAACCAGCGGGCCCATCCGTAATCCACCGTAAGCAGCAGGC
>JAJZDO010000909.1 GCA_021805955.1 Acidobacteriota bacterium | reverse complement strand
ATCGGGATTTTCGCCGCGCGGAAAAGGAAGCGATCGAGCGTATGAAGAACATAGAAGAGGATCGTGTCACCACGGCGATCACGGAAGCACAATCCGCAACGGCGGACCAAGAGGCTGTTCCCAACAACAAAATATCAGGGCAAGCGGAGCAAGCGCCGCCTCCGCATGTGCCTGAGCCGTTCTCCGCAACCGGGCTGTCTTTTCAGCAGGAGGTGGATGCCGTCGCGCAACAGGCCGCTGCCAACCGGCAGGAGAGTGCTGTGAGTGCCGTTTCCGATCCGCTCCCTCCGCCGCAACCGCACGTAGAGCCCGTGACCCCCGCCGCGCCCCCGGAACCGAAGATCAGCATTGAAGATTTCGCCAAAGTGGAATTGCGCGTGGCCATTGTTCGCGTAGCCGAGCGCGTTCCCAAGGCAGACCGTTTGCTGCGGCTGGAAGTGGACCTGGGCTATGAGCAGCGGCAAATTGTGGCGGGAATCGCGGAGGCCTACACGCCGGAAAGCCTGATTGGGCGCAAGGTGGTGATCGTTGCGAATTTGGCTCCGCGAAAATTGCGAGGTCTGGAATCGAACGGAATGATCGTTGCGGCTTCAATCGGCGACAAAGGCACTCCCGTGCTGGCGGGATTTTTGGAAGATGTGGAAATTGGCGCGCGGCTGAAATAGCGGTTTCTGTGGGATTGATCCCAGGTCTCAGAACGAGACCTGGGGCGCCCAGGTTCGTGTTGGTGGCAGTGGAGTGCGCTGACGCGGAGGAATGGAAGGAAGTCCCCCATGCTGGTCGACTCGCACGCGCATCTGGACAGTGACCGCTACGCAGAGGACCGTGAGGCGATGCTGGTGCGTGCCTACGAGTCTGGCGTCGAAACCATTTTGGCCGTGGGCATTGGGGAGGGGCCGGACACCATGCACGCGGCGCTCGATCTGAGCCGGGAGTATCGATCGAGACCGGACATGCCGCAGATCGCGGTCAGCGCAGGAATCCATCCGCATGAGGCGAACTTGGCGGATGAGAATGCGCTGAACAAGCTGGATGCTCTGGCTGCGGAGTCGGAAGTGGTCGCGGTTGGCGAAATTGGGCTGGATTATTTCTATGACCATTCGCCGCGCGAGGTGCAGCAGCGGGCATTTGTGGATCAGATGAAGATTGCGGCGGCCCATAAACTGCCGATCCTGATTCACTGCCGTGCCTCCGCGGACAGCGCGAATGCATGGGATGACGCTCTGGCACTGTTGGACGAGCATTGGCGACCGACCGGACTGGGCGGAGTGCTGCACTGTTTTGCGGGTGAATCCATGCACGCGCAGCAGGCGATGGACATGGGTTTTCTCGTTTCCTTCGCCGGCAATATCACCTTTCCAAAGGCCCAACCAATCCGGGATGTAGCGGCAAAACTCCCAGAGGATCGGATCTTGATTGAGACGGACGCCCCCTTTCTGGCACCGGTACCCCATCGGGGTAAGCGCAACGAACCGGCGATGGTAGGGCGGGTGGCGGAGCAACTGGCTGCGGTTCGCGGCGTGAACTATGAGACCATGGCTTTGACGACGACGGAAAACTTCTATCGATTTTTTCGTCTGTCGCGAAGCGCCAAGCCGCGAGCCGGCGAGTGCAAGACAGACCTTGGGCATCATGTAGAGAATTGAATCGAATAAGGACAGGGAAGTATGGCGACAGAGAATTCGTTCGACATTGTGAGTAAAGTGGATGCGCAGGAGGTCTTGAATGCGGTGGACCAGGCCTCGAAGGAAATCCGTACCCGCTTCGATTTGAAGGACACGCATTCTGAAATCAAGCTGGAAGGAGAAGAGGCGATCCAGCTTGCTTCGAGTGACGAATACAAGCTGAAAGCGGTCACGGAGATTTTGCAGCAGAAGCTGGCCAAGCGGGGAGTTTCGCTGAAGGCGTTGACCTACGGCAAGATCGAGCCGGCGGCCAACTCCAGTGTTCGCCAGAAGATTACGCTGCAGCAGGGGATTGCGATCGAGAAGGCGAAAGAGATCGTCAAGCTGATTAAGGAGTCGAAAAGCAAGGCGCAGGCGACGATCCAATCGGATACGGTGCGAGTCAGCAGCAAGGACCGGGACACGTTGCAGGATATGATTGCAATGTTGAAGAAGCACGACTTTGGGATCGACCTGCAGTTCACAAATTATCGCTCCAATTAGCCGACGGCGCTTGCGGATGCATCTGCATAGTATGGGGATACTGGCGAAATTCGGCGGCGATGGAGAAGTAAGGGTGGAAGGAATTTGAGCACAACGGCCATCACGACGGCGAAAGAGGTGTTCGACCTGCTCCGTGACGAACTCGTCGCGATGGAGCTGGAATTCGAACGTCTGTCCGCGTCCGAGGTCGATTCCATCACAGAGATTGCGGGCTATCTTCGTGAGGGCGGCGGCAAACGGATTCGCCCGGCGCTGCTGCTGCTGGCGGCAAAAGCGCTGGGCTACAACGGCAACAGCAGTATCCGCCTGGGCGCTGTCATCGAGATGGTGCATACGGCGACGCTGGTGCATGACGACATCATCGATGTGGCCGACATCCGGCGCGGGCGCCCTTCGGCGAACACGCAATGGGGCAACTCCAAGTGCGTACTGGCGGGCGACTGGCTCTATATGCAGGCCTTTCGCGTTGCGCTGGAGGAGCGGAATTTTCGCATCCTCGATCTGCTGATTGGCCTGACGCAGCAGATGGTCGAAGGCGAACTGCTGCAGATGGAGAACCTTGGCAGTGCGCTGACGGAGCATGACTATTACGAACTGATTTATCGGAAGACGGCGTGCTTGTTTCGCGTTTCGATGCAACTGGGCTGCGTGCTGGCTGGTTCGTCCCAGGCAGTGGAAGAGGCGCTTGGAGATTATGGGCGGAACGTTGGGTTAGCTTTTCAGATTGTGGACGATGTCCTGGATCTGACCGCCAGCGAAGCGGTCCTGGGCAAGCCGACCGCCAGCGATCTGCGCGAAGGCAAGGCCACCCTGGCGGTGGTGCATGCGCTGGAGCATGGGACTGCGGAAGAGCGCGCCGATATTCTTGCGGTGATCGAAGACCAGGGCTTTGAACGTGTCAGGCACGAACGAATTCTTGCCATTCTTCATCGGAACAGTTCGATCGATCACGCCATTCGAGTAGCAGATGCACACGCGGAGGCCGCTCGCGCAAATCTTTCCGCATTGCCGGACTCAGAGTTTAAGCGGGCGTTGCTGTGGGTGCCCGACTTCGTTGTGTCCCGGGATAAATAACGGTCGGCGATAAGTAAATCTCTGCCTGGCCTTTTCTGCCAATATTTTTCGACGCATCAATAAGCGATACAGACTTGATTCCCTGGAGATTCCATGCGGGTTTTACCCAAACGATTACGTGCGCTAGTTGTACCCCTCGGTGTATTTGTTTTGCTGGGATGGGTCGCCGCTGACGGTCAATCGGCGTCGTCAAAACCGATTGCGCCGAATACCGAAGGACAGGTGATGAACCACATGAACCTGGCGCTGCGATGGTACCAGCAGTGGAACAAAGCGGCAGCGTACGCAGCCGGACCCAGCGATGAGCTTTACGTGGAAAACGGGCAAGAAATCGCGCGGAAAGTGGTGAATCTGGAGTTCAAGTCGGCACTTGCGCAGGCCGCGTTGATTGGGGAATCGTCGAGCAAGCCAGTTGCAGCAGATGCAAGCAGCCCAAATGTTTTCGATGCTCAAAACATCGCGAAAGCGCAACAGCGGGTTGCCCTGCAACTGCAAACACTGAAGATCGAGCTGGACAAGATCAATCAACAGATTCCAAAAGCTCGCGCGAAGGAGCGGACATCGCTGAAAACGCAGTGGGATACCATTCAGGGGCAAATGGAGCTGGCGGGCGCACTCCAGGACAACCTGAATCAGTTGGCGGCGTTCGTGAATTCGACCGACAACGCCAGCGGGGTGGCGACAGAACTAACCGCAAAGATCCGGGCGCTGCAGCGGACAGTTCCGACAGCGGCAATCCCTGTGGAGACGGCGACAGGAAAGGCGATCGCGAAAAATTCCGTGGCAGCTTCGCCCATCCTGTTACCCACGTCCAGCAGTGCGCGGAACGAAGGTTTGATAGGGCAGATGGGCCAGATGGTCCATCTGGTGAGCAGTTTGCGCGCATTGAATCAACTGGGGAACGAGACGACGCGATTGCAAACCTCGACCCAACATTTGAGTGCGCCGCTATTGGCAGCATTGCGCCTGACCCTGCAGCAGGGTCGAGTGGAACTAGAGAGTACGGGGCAGGCGGGAGGGCCTACAGGGCGGACGAACGGCGGCGGCAAGAGCGGTTCCGTAAATGCAACCGGCAACCAGGCCGCTGCGCAAACCGAGCAGCCGCGGGTCCAGCAAACTCCAGAGCAGCAGCAACTGGCGACGGCCATGTTGGTGCAGCATTTCAAGCAGATCTCCGATGCTACATTGCCGCTGAGCCAGCAACTGATTCTGCTGGACCAGAGCCAGGCGAACCTGAAGCAGTTGCAGGATTCCGTCGACAACGAATACGACGAGATTTTTCGCTCTTTGCTGCTGCGTGTTGCGACCCTGCTGATCTTGCTTGGGCTGATCTGGTTGTTTTCCGAGTTGTGGCGACGCGCCACGTTTCGTTATATCCGCGATACAAAGCGCAGGCGCCAGTTTCTGGTGATGCGCAGGGTCATCACGGGTTTCTGTATGTTTGTCGTGATCCTGCTGGGATTTGTCAGCGATTTCAGCTCGCTGGCCACGTATGCAGGGCTGATCACGGCTGGGATCGCGGTTGCGTTGCAGACGGTGATTTTATCCGTGGCTGCCTATTTTTTCCTGGTCGGTCGCTATGGCGTTCGCGTTGGGGATCGAGTGACCGTGGTGTTTAACGGCGCTAACAGCGTCACCGGAGATGTGGTGGACATCGGCCTGGTGCGATTTTATTTAATGGAGTTGGCTGGAAGCGGCATTGAACTGAAGCCAACGGGCCGCATCGTAGTGTTTCCTAACTCTGTTCTATTTCAGACGAGTCCACTGTATAAACAGTTTCCCGGTACGGAATACACCTGGCGGGAAATCGGTCTTCCGATTCGAACGGACAGCGATGTGGCATTGGCGGAAAGAGAACTGCTGGCGACTGTCAATACGCTTTATGCCGATTATCAGCCGGTGCTGGAACGACAACATGTTGGGCTGGAGCAGAGGTTGGGTGTGCATATGGACACGCCTAAACCTTATACAAGAGTGCGCTTGATTGCGTCCGGCTTCGAGGTGGCCGTAAATTATCCGGTTCCATTGCGCCAGGGGTCTGCCCTGGATGATCGAGTGGTAATGGCGGCGATGGAGATCCTGCAGAAGAACCCGTCGATCCATCTGGTTGAAGGCGCAACGCCCGAGCTGCGTTCGACGATGAAGGTATAGGGGCGCTCGGCTCCGGTCATCGCACAAGGTTCAAGCATGTGCTACAGGCTACCCGACTGGCGCAGCATGCCGCCGTCGATGAAGAAAGTGCTGCCGGTGCAATATCCGGCGGCGTCGGAGGCGAGGAAGATGGCCAGGTCGGCCACTTCTTGCGGCTTTCCCCAGCGGCCGAGCGGGATTTCCGCCATTAAAGCGGACTCGATCTT
>JAJZDO010000553.1 GCA_021805955.1 Acidobacteriota bacterium | reverse complement strand
GATATCGAGTTTGCCGTCGCGATTGAAGTCGCCGACGACAACCGACGTGGGGAAAGGATCTGTTGCGGTAATGAACGGTGTTCCAAACGTGCCGTTCTTGTTGTTTGGGAAAACGTAGAGCTGGCCTGTGTGATAACAAGTGACCGCAATGCCGGGATAGCCATTGTGTTCAAAGTCTCCGATGGCGATTCCGAATGGATTGACGCCTGTAGTAAGCGTTGGACCAGGGGCAAACACTCCGCTCTTCTGTCCAAACAGGATGGACACACTGTTGCCCCCCATGTTCGTCACTGCCAGATCGGGGATTCCATCGCCGTTCAGGTCGCCAATGGCAACTCCAAAGGGAAGCCTGCCGACCGGGTAATTATGTGCGGTTCCGAACGCTCCGTTGCCGGTCTTGCCCGTGTTCAACATAACGCTTACTGTGCCATCCGTGGTGTTGACCGTGACCAGGTCGGCATACCCGTCGCCGTTCAGGTCTGCGGAAGTGACGGCGTAGGGCTGTTTGCCCACCGGGTAGGTCGTGGCTGTATTGAAGCCGCTGCCGTTATTGATGAGCACCTGGACCGAATTGTCCTCCAGGTAAGAGACCGCAATGTCCTGCAGTCCATCGTGGTTGAAGTCTCCCACGGTGACGCTATCCGCCATGTTGCCCATGCCGGTGGTGAGCGTAGTGGGGGCCTGGAAACTGCGGCCTCCCTGCTGGGGAGTGGGCAAGAAGTTGTTCAGCAACAGGGCGATGTCGCCATTCACTTGTTCCAGAGTGGCGATGTCCGGCTTGCCGTCTCGATTGAAGTCCGCGACAGCAGATTCAGAGCCGGGTACATCGGGAAGGGTCTCGATCAACGCAGCCTGGAACGATCCGGATGGAAGGCCCAGCAGGATGGCCAGGGAGCCTTGGTTGGTGTTTTTCCCCACTGCCGCGTCAAAGGCAATGATGTCGGGTATGCCATCTCGGTTCGCGTCGGTTACGACGATTCCGATGGGGTCCGTTCCAGCTGCGGGTGCGATGTTTTGAACCGTGAATGTCCCCGTCGAGCTGCCAAAAAGGACGCTGACGTTGTTGCTTCCGGCGTTGCTGACCGCCAGATCCTGGTTGCCATCGTGGTTGAAGTCCGCAGTGGCGATTCCGCTTGGGGTGGTGCCTACCGGGTAGCTGCCCGATGCAGTGAAATTCCCGGCGCCATCGCCGATCAGGACATCCACTTTATTCCCAACGCTGTCGGAAAGCGCCAGGTCGAGGTTGCCATCGTTGTTGAAGTCTGCCGTGGTGATGCCGGAGAAGGTGCCGGTAATGGCGATGGTGGTGGCAGAATAGCCGCTTCCAGTATTTTCGAGGACCGTGACGTTGCCGCTACCTCCCGCAACTGCCAGGCCGACTTTACCCGTGTTGTTAAAGTTGCCGGAAACCATGGCGACCGGGTTTGCAACCGAAATCACCTGGGACGGAGTGGACGGAAACCCACCGGATCCGTTGTTGAGGAACACGTCGATAGCGTTGCTGACAGGACACGCGACAGCGATGTCTGGATACCCATCCCCGTTCAAATCTTTGGCCAGCACGAACGAGGGGCCGACGTTGGTCAGGACTGGCGGACCGCCGCAGACGTTGTAAGTCGCAGGCGGCATGAAGGTATCCGCCCCGCTGGCGACGTACACCGATATCTGATTGCTCTGGCTGTTCACGGCGACCACGCCCTGGTATCCATTGAGCGCGAAATCCGCAGCCGCGACACCTAAAGGTGTATTTCCGACGGACAGGGTCGTCTGGGCCGTCGGAAGTTGGTACTGGGCCTGGCCGCGGGCAATACTGGACGAGACCAAAGCGCCAGCGAGACCGGCGACCGCAAGGGCGACACTGGAGAAGCGACGGGCAAGAAATCGGGACATAACGGTGACCTCAAAAAAATTTATAAATCTTTGCATGTGCGAAGATGGACAAGGCCTACCCCTGACCATCAAACTCCAGGACGCGTGTGGGAAACCGCGCAATTCCCGTCATCAGATGCAGCGGCTTGAGAGTAACAGGGCAGTTGAGTACGAAAGACAGACCTGCGCCGCAAAATGCGAACTTCTATGGTTTAGGCCCCGGAGCGAGATTTGGTACCCGGCACTTCATCAAATCAGTCACATACGCGATGGCCAGTATAAAATCTTGGGTATGCAGGCCTCGTTGCCGGGCCCCTATTCTCTAAGTCCGAAATCGTACTTTCGGACTCCCCAGCGGCTGCTATCCAAATAGGGAATTGCTTAGGGTTAGCCCCTGATTGTGTGAAATGCTGACTGAGTCTACCCCATTTTGGGAAACAAAACGATAAAAAACTTTAGTAATCTGGACAACCTTGAGCAATATGAGGCTATTTGGCAATCGGCACGGCGGCGCGGGAGGGCCTTGTCCATGGGAAATCACGGGAGAATATCTAATATTTTCAATTAAATAGGGAAACGATAGTGCATGGACTCATTCTTCAGTGAGGAGCCATCATCGTTCGGAGGTGCGCAAACACCCGCTACAATATTTCGAATTTGATAGGAAAATCGACCCAAAATTCGCCAATTCCGCCAGACATGAAACGAATGTAACCTGGCCAACCCGCTCAAAGCACCGGAACTTGTGCATTCGGGAGGACCTATGCTGCGGGCAGTTCCGTATTGCGGAGCAACGTTCCTTCCGCGTCCTTAGCCGAGACGACCGGCGGGCCTGACAGCGGCCATTCGATCTTGATCGCTGGATCGTTCCATACGATGGTGCGTTCGCTAGGCGCGCAGTAAAAGTCGGTGGCTTTGTAGGCGACATCCGCACATTCCGACAGCACCAGGAAACCGTGGGCAAACCCGGGGGGGATCCACAACATCTCCGGTTTCTCGGCATTCAATTCCACACCGACCCAACGGCCAAAATTTGGGGAGGAAGTACGGATGTCCACGGCCACGTCGAAGATGCTGCCGGCGACCGCGCGCACCAACTTTCCCTGCGGCTGCTGGAGCTGGAAATGCAGCCCGCGCAGCACGTTCCTGTGGGAGCGCGACTGGTTGTCCTGAACGAAACGACTGGGCAGGCCAAGTTTGGCAAAGGTATTCTCATTCCACGTTTCGGCAAACCAGCCGCGCTCATCGGAAAAAATGCGCGGACGCAGGCGCAGCACTCCCGGCAATTCTGTTTGGATGATTTCCATAGGGAAAGTCTAACCGTTCTGCGCGGACATCAGCTTGTGATCGGACGTAGGGGCATCTAGCATCCAAACCGGTGTTGAGCGATAGCGCCAGCATATGGCAGATGGTCGCGCCGCCAATCCGGTACACTGAATTCCGGACAGACGAACCGGTGTGTCGGACGGTGTGTTTTCCCAGTCCGCGATGGATTTCAATTTTGGAGAACTTTATTTTTTCAGGGCCAAAGGACCATTTCACCCCCATGATGCAACCGCCGATTTTGATTACGGGTGGGGCGGGATTTATCGGTTCCAATTTTATTCTCGAGTGGTTCCGCGTCCATGCATCCAGCCCCTCGGAAACTCCCTGCGGGCCGTTGATCAATGTCGACAACCTGACCTACGCCGGCAATCCACGCAATCTGGAGCGGTTGGCAGGCAGGCCCGAATACATGTTTGTCCATGCCGACATCTGCGATCGAACTCGCATGGACTGGCTCATGCAGCAACATCGTCCACGCGCCATTTTGCACTTCGCTGCGGAAAGCCACGTCGACCGCTCGATTGCCGGCCCGGACGCATTTGTCGAGACGAATGTGCGTGGAACCTTCGTTTTGCTGGAGGCGGCCCGCGCCTACTGGAATTCCCTCGTGGGCCGCGAACGCGAGTCCTTCCGCTTCCTTCACGTCTCCACGGATGAGGTCTATGGTTCGCTAGGCGCGGACGATCCCGGCTTTACCGAGACGACCGCATACGCGCCTAACAGCCCATACTCCGCCACAAAAGCAGCGTCGGACCATCTCGTCCGTTCGTACTTCCACACTTACGGCCTGGCGACGATCATTACCAACTGCTCGAACAACTACGGCCCGCTCCAGTTCCCGGAAAAATTGATCCCTTTAATGATCACGCACGCAGTCGCGGGTAAACCGCTCCCCATCTACGGGGATGGGTTAAATGTACGGGATTGGCTCTATGTAGCCGATCATTGCGAGGCCCTGCGCATGGTTCTGGAACGCGGCCAGCTCGGGGAAACCTACAACATTGGCGGACGTAACGAGCGAAGCAACCGCGAAGTGGTGGAAGCGATCTGCGAAATCCTGGACGAACTGCGGCCTGGGTCGCCGCATTGTCCGCACAAGCGGCTGGTGCAGTTTGTCAAAGATCGGCCCGGCCACGATCGGCGCTATGCTATCGACGCCACCAAACTGGAGCGAGAGATCGGCTGGAAAGCGCGGGAGACGTTTGCGACCGGGCTGCGCAAGACCGTGCAGTGGTATCTCGACCATCCCGAGTGGATTGATGACGTGGTGACCGGCGGTTATCAGCAATGGATGGAAGAGAATTATCGGCATCGGAGCCGGGCGTGAGGGGAATCGTGCTCGCCGGCGGCTCCGGGACCCGGCTGTATCCACTCACCATAGCGGCTTCCAAGCAACTGCTGCCGGTGTACGACAAGCCGATGATCTACTACCCGCTCTCCGCCTTGATGCTCGCCGGAATCCGCGACATACTCATCATCTCCACGCCAGCCGACACGCCGCGATTCGCTGCGTTGCTCGGGAGCGGCGAGCAGTGGGGGCTCTCGCTGCAATATGCGGTGCAGCCGGAGCCTGGCGGGCTGGCGCAGGCGTTTCTGATCGGAGAGCAGTTCGTCAATGGCCAGCCCTCCGCGCTCGTGCTGGGCGACAACATTTTTTACGGGCATGATCTGCCGCGCATGCTGCAAAACGCCGCCAAGCGCGACCACGGCGCCACCGTCTTTGCCTATCCGGTGAACGATCCGGAGCGCTACGGAGTGGTGGAGTTCGATGCTCAGCGCCGCGCGCTTTCGATTGAAGAAAAGCCGGCACATCCTAAATCGCGTTTCGCCGTGACCGGGATCTATTTTTACGACCGCCAGGTTGTGGATGTCGCGAAATCGCTGAAGCCCTCCGCGCGCGGAGAACTCGAGATCACCGACGTAAACCGCTGGTATCTGGAACGCGGCCAGCTTTACACGGAGGTGCTGGGACGCGGCTTCGCATGGCTCGACACCGGTACGCAGGATTCCCTGATTGAGGCCGCCGTCTTTATCCAGACCATCGAAAAGCGGCAGGGGCTGAAGGTCGCCTGCCCGGAGGAGATCGCCTATCATCTGGGATACATCTCCGCCGCGCAGATGGAGCATCTCGCCGCCAAGCTCGGCAAAAGCGGATACGGAAGATATCTGCTGCAAGTCATTCGCGAGGCCGAAGTATGACGGCGGCGCAAGCTGGCAAGCTGCGGATTCTGGTGACTGGCCGCGATGGCCAGGTCGGCGGGGAACTCCTGCGGTCCCTGGCCGCGCTGGGCGATACGACGGCCACCAGTCGCGCCGAGCTTGACCTTGCCTCGGACGCTTCGATCCACTCGGTGCTGCGGGCCGTCCGGCCTCATCTCATCGTGAACGCAGCAGCCTATACCGCTGTCGACAAAG
>JAJZDO010000789.1 GCA_021805955.1 Acidobacteriota bacterium | reverse complement strand
GCGGGCAATTCCGTAGAAGCCAGCCTGCTGCCGCCGGCACGCAAGCTGCAACTGCTGCGCCAAATCGAGCAGTATCCCGACCTTGAAGATCGCGCCCGGTAGAAGATTTGCGGGACGGACCGTCGATTATTATTCCGGGATGAAACGTTCATGGAAATTTGGCGAAGCCGGGCCGATTTGCGGTAAGATTCGGCCATGAGAAGCCTCAGCATGCGCTTCATCACACGAAGCACTTCAGAACCCCGGAAAGAACTGCGAGCCATCCAGAAAAAGCTTCCCGAGCTCTCCGACATCCCCTGGGTTCAAATCCTGGGCTGGGGATCGGTGGCCACCGGCGCGCTGGCGCTGGGATTTTTTGTGGGCCGCAATCTGCGCGACCGCTACCGCTTCAAGCACAGCACCCCGTACGATTTTTATTCTCACGCGGGGGACAACGGTGGTCCCGTCGAGTACGGCGTCGGGGTCTAGGCAACCGTCTTCTGCCCATTGCCACGTAGACTTCGCCACAGGTCCGCGGGTGCGATTCAAGCTTGGACGGACTGGGCGTTACAGTACCCCCTGCCTCTCCTTTCGACCCATTTTGGCATATAGACCTTTGAGCTTTTTTTCGGTCCACTGCCGGACTGTGGGCGTTCGCGCCTCAAAAAGGCGATATATCCCGCGGGCGTAGAGCCAGTCTGTATACACGATTCCCAGAGTCAATACCAAATGCAATGGCGTGGGCACCCAGCGCTTTCCGATCCAGACCTCGAGAAAAACTAGCAAGGGAAGGTGCACGACGTAGAGGGTATACGAGGAGGATGCTAGACCGTGAGACAGCCGACTATAACGCTCGCCAATCGTCGTCGTTCGATTCAATAGGGAATAAAGGAATAACGCAAAACAGCCGGAGAGAACATAATCGGAGGCGATGGAGTTGCTCCAGTATTGCTTGGTGGAAAGCAAATCAAGACAAAATAGAACGGAGGAAGCTATTAAAAAAGCGCGCTTGATGCTCTTAGGGTGTTTCGTTTTCGGGAGGTAATAGGATAAGACACCAATTAGCCAGATAGGAAAATAAATCAAGATTGATTTCCGCACAAGCCATACGATTAGAACTCCGGCACCCCCGTACGTGGAACGCACGGCAAGTTTTTTTCTGGATAGTAATGCCAGCGCGGTGCATGGAAACAGGAGGTAGTACCAGAACTCGTTCGCTAAGCTCCATAGTGGGCTGTCACTTCCTAGCGGAGGTACCTTGATCATTTGCAGGAATGCCAAATTGCCAAAAAAGATCGGCGCCGAAATGCATGCCTGTATGTTGTACGCCACCGGATAAAAATCTGCATGCCCGCCATAAATCGATTTCAAACCGAAAATGTGAGACCCGCTTAAATCCCAAAATAAGCAAAGCAACAACGCTGGTAGCAGAACAATCTCAAGACGGATGAACCTCTTGACAAAATATGCAGTGAAAGACCAGCGTCCAGTATGGATGTCGCGCAAGACTCCCGGACCGATGAAAAATCCGCTCAATATAAAAAAAACGATTACGGCTTGATGGCCAAACTCAGTGATACCGTAAACGAACTCGAGACCGAGGTTGTGATGGTGAAGATCCGCCCAATCCCTCAGCAGTAGGTGACGAGCGTGCATAAGTAGAACAGCGATCGCGGCTAGCCCGCGGATTGCGTCCAAATGGGCTGAGACCGCCGGGGTGATCCCTTTTTCATGCGCTTTTTTAAAGGACTGCCTGAAGTCGACCATAGAGTACGGCGAGGGCAACAAATGGCGCGACGGGGGGCGCGGGCTTTATTGTGTGCCCGATTATACCGTTTTGCAACGCATTAATGCCAAACGCCGGCAGGGTTGTCCGTATAGTTAGCGACGCAGCGCTGTTCCTTCAGGATCTCGGACTCCTCACTATGGTCGCGTTTGAAGAGCTCAGGTGTACTTGCGAGCCATCCAGAAAAAGCTTCCCGAGCTCTCTGACATTCCCTGGGTTCAAATCCTGGGCTGGGGATCGGTGGCCACTGGCGCGCTGGCGCTGGGCTTTTTTGTGGGCCGCAACCTGCGTGACCGCTACCGCTTCAAGCACAGCACCCCGTACGATTTTTATTCTCACGCGGGCGACAACGGTGGCCCCGTCGAGTACGGCGTCGGGGTTTAGGCAACATACCACGCCGCAGCCTTCACAAAGCCGGCTGCTGTTGGACCTTTTGTGCCCAGCATGGAACGGTTTCACACGATTTTGCCTTGAGTCGGATGCGTATGTCCTCAATCAAAATTCCAGCTTGTGGTGCCACCGTTAACGTAGCATTGGTCGCGTGAAGCGGAACGTTCGGTTTAGCAAACGAAATGGAAAATAGATTGAACGTCAGAATTCCGCCGAGCACTAAGAGCGCAGAGGTGCGTGAATCATTCAAAAATGTAAGTCCTGCCAGCAGCATAAAGAAGAACATGCCAGGAAGCAGATAGCTGACTTCGACCGGAAATTTCGCGAATAGTGCAATGTTCGCCAAAAATGCACCTAGAGCTATCGCGAATCCTCTTCGCCTCACATCCGAATTCTTAGGAAACTTCAAGTGCAACCGATTGCGCACTAGGAGAAACAGCATGATTATGGTCGCTATCGGTCCGAAAAGATAGATTGTTTTGTAGATGAATCGTCCAGCGTGCATTTTGAACGTCCACATCGCTGCTGGCCCAATTCCAGGCGTTAAGAAACCTAAGGTGCCATGCGCCACTATCCATGAGGGTAGGAAAAATAATGCGCCGAGAGCGGCTGCGGCAAAGCCTGAGCCAAGGATCGCCGCGATCCGCCGCCCCCCCCAGCGGACGTAAATTCCGTATATCAGCAGCCCGGCATACGTCCCGGCGACGATGATCGAATTACTGGCGCGAAACCCTACGGCTATTGCGCCAGTAAGACTGGCCAATGCAAGCCGGTCATCGAGAAGTAATTCTGCCGTCGCGACGAGAAAGGCAAGCGACCACAAATAGTCGATCGTCGAGCTGGCTGCGATCAAAAACGTGGGAACGAACAGTACGCAAAAACCCAGGATGTATTCATTGGGAATCCGGAGCTTACGGCACAGGGAAAGAAAGCGCCAAAGGATAAAGGCCCCAGCACACATCGAGGCAATGTTGGTTGCCACATAGCCGCCCAGATGTGCTATTGCGTAAACAATTCCTTCATACAGCCAGTAGCCTGGATTTCTCGATGTGGCGAGGTGACCATCGCGCCATGTCGATTTTCCTGCCTCAAGTACGCCGTATGTGTCATTGTCGCTTCCATAACCAAGGAAGCACAACGGCAGAACAATCGCGACGTATACCGCCAGAAATATTATGGTTTTGCGAGCTGAGCTAATTGAGGCCATGAGTGAGCAGATCGTAGGTCGAATAGTTCACGTCTCAGCGAAATCCACCTCGACTGCGACCGAGCGGCTATAGGATAGCAGGACTTCCCAGCCGCCCCTTCTTTCGTCTTAGCATTCTACTGTTGTGCGCTACGCCTTACCCGCCAGTTGCCGCAGCACGTAGAGCAGGATGCCGCCGTGCTGGTAGTAGAGGATCTCCTGTGGGGTGTCGATGCGCACGGTTGCGTCGAACTCCCGCACTTGCCCCGACGCAGCTTTCGCGCGCACGCGGATTGTGCGGCCACTCGCGAACTTTGCCGCCAGCATGGCCTGCAAGCCGGGGATGTCGAAGGTCTCCTCGCCGGTAAGCCCGAGGGACTCGGCATTTTCTCCCGCCGAAAACTGCAGCGGAAGAATTCCCATCCCAACGAGGTTCGAGCGATGAATCCGCTCAAAACTTTCGGCAATTACAGCGCGCACGCCCAGCAGGCGCGGTCCCTTGGCCGCCCAATCGCGGGATGAACCCGAGCCGTACTCTTTACCGGCCAGGATGATCAGCGGCGTCTTCCGCTCGGCGTATTTCAGCGAGGCATCGAAGATGCTCATGGTCTCGCCCTCGGGCAGCAACCGCGTCACGCCGCCCTCGGTGCCCGGCGCGAGCTTGTTGCGCAGGCGCACATTGGCGAAGGTGCCGCGCACCATCACCTCATGGTTGCCGCGCCGCGAGCCGTAGCTGTTGAAGTCCGCGGGCTTTACGCCATGCTCTGTCAGGTACTTCCCTGCCGGGCTGTTCAGCTTGATGGAGCCCGCAGGCGAAATATGATCCGTGGTCACGCTATCGCCCAGCACCGCCAGCACGCGAGCGTTCACAATATCTTCAACAGGCGTCGGCGTTGCTCCCATCCCGTCGAAATACGGCGCTTTACGGATGTACGTGGAGTTCTGCTCCCAGCCGTAGGTCTCTCCGCCGGGAAACTTCAGGTTCTGCCAGTTGCTGTCACCGTCGGATACGGTCGCGTACTGCTTGCGGAACATGGAGGAATCCATAGCGCCGGCGAGCGTCTGCTCCACCTCGCTCTGGCTCGGCCAGATGTCGCGCAGGTAGACGGGATTGCCCTGCTTGTCCTTGCCCAGCGGATCGCGGTCAAAGTTGTGATCGATGCTGCCGGCCAGCGCATAGGCGACGACCAGCGGCGGCGACATCAGATAGTTGGCGCGAACGTCGGAGTTGATGCGGCCCTCAAAATTGCGGTTCCCGCTCAACACCGAGACGGCGACCAGCGAATGATCGTCGATCGCCTTGGAGACATCCGGCGGCAGCGGGCCAGAGTTGCCGATGCAGGTGGTGCAGCCGTAGCCGACAACATTAAACCGCAGCGCATTCAGAAACTTCGTGAGACCGGCCTTGTCGTAATAATCCGAGACCACGCGCGATCCCGGCGCCAGCGAAGTTTTTACCCACGGCGGAACACTCAAACCCTTCTCCACTGCCTTCTTTGCAAGCAGACCGGCCGCCAGCATCACCGATGGGTTCGACGTATTGGTGCAGCTGGTGATGGCGGCGATGACGATCGAGCCGTCGCCCAGATACTGATCCACGACCACGCCGTCCCGCTCTTTTACCGACGCCGTATGCCCTTGCTCCGGCGCGCCCGTGGAGCTGGTGATGCCGTTGCCCGACGCGTGGCCGCCTTCGCCGGTCCAGCGCAGCAACTGCCGCACGGAGCCCTTGTTGCCGTCCGGCCCTTTCAGCGCAGGAAGCTGCTGCTGAAAGCTGCCCGGCACATCGCGCAAGGCGACCCGATCCTGCGGACGCTTGGGGCCGGCGACGCTGGGCTGCACGGTGCTGAGGTCGAGCGACAGCGTGGAGGAATATTTTGCCTCCGGCGCGTTGGGCGTATGGAACAGCCCCTGCTCCTTGTTATAGGCCTCGACCAGGCGAATCTGCTCCTCACTGCGGCCGGTGAGCCGCAGATAGCGCAGCGTCTCGGCATCCACGGGAAAGATGCCACAGGTCGCGCCATACTCCGGTGCCATGTTGCTGATGGTGGCGCGGTCGGCGAGCGCCAGTTCGCTGATGCCCTCGCCATAAAACTCCACAAACTTGCCGACGACGCCGTGTTTGCGCAGCATCTCGGTCACGGTCAGCACCAGGTCGGTCGCGGTGGTGCCCTCGCGCAGCCGGCCGTGCAGCTTAAAGCCCACCACCTGCGGAACCAGCATGGAGACTGGCTGGCCCAGCATGGCCGCCTCCGCCTCAATGCCGCCGACG
>JAJZDO010000935.1 GCA_021805955.1 Acidobacteriota bacterium | reverse complement strand
CAGGAATGCTGGCATGAGTGCAACCATCTGATGACAAATCTGAAGACAAGCCCAAATACAGAAGCCTTTCGGCATACGGCTGCGGACACCATGGAGTTGGTGGGAAATACACCGATTGTGCATCTGGGCCGGATTTCGCCTCCAGATGGCGCGGCGATCTATGCCAAGCTGGAATTCCTGAATCCCGGCGGCAGTATCAAAGATCGTGCGGCGCTGGGACTAATTCTGGACGCTGAACGACGAGGCGTGCTGCAAGCCGGCGGCACGGTCGTGGAAGCGACGGCTGGAAATACCGGCGTCGGTCTGGCCTTCATCGGCGTTCGTCGGGGATACAACGTCGTCTTGTTTGTTCCGGAGGGCTTTGCTGAGGAAAAATGCATCCTGATGCGCGGCTTTGGCGCGACAGTGGAACGCACGCCGGAGGACGAAGGCATGCAGGGTGCGATTCAACGGGCGCTCGATCGCGCGCGCTCCATTCCAGGCGCATGGATGGCGCGACAATTCGACAACCCGGCAAATCCGGATTTCCACTTTCGAACCACGGCGCAGGAGATTCTGGAACAGATGGAAGGCCGCATCGACGCATTTGTCACAGGGATTGGGACCGGTGGAACTTTTACCGGGATCGCTCGCCGATTGCGCCAAGAGCTGGGCCGTGTCTGGACGGTGGCCGTGGAAACCGAAGGCTCCGTATTGCAGGGCGGCAGCCCGGGCAAACATAAGGTGGAAGGAATTGGCGTCAGCTTCGTTCCGAAAACATTCGATGCATCCGTCTGCGATGCCATCGTGCGCGTGACGGACCGCGATGCTTTTGCCATGGTGCGGCGGCTCGCGTTGGAGGAAGGCGTTCTGGGCGGCTCCAGCGCCGGCGCCAATGTATTCGCGGCACTCGAACTGGCAGGCACCATGCGGCCAGAGCAGCGCGTGGTGACCATCATTCCGGACTCCGCCGAGCGATATCTTTCGAAGAACATTTTCGACGGCGGCATTTGAATTTCCGTCTTGAATTTTGGCGACACCAAATGCACGCAACTCGCAAGGACCCGTGACATGGCTGAAGAAAAAAAAGGTTTTTCAACTCGCGCGATCCATGATGGGCAGTCCGCTGACTCGGTAACTGGCGCGGTCAATGTTCCCATCTACGCGAGTTCCACCTACGTGCAGGAGGAGATTGGCAAGAATAAAGGATATGAATATTCTCGTGTCTCGAACCCGACGCGGACGGCGCTGGAAGAAAATTTCGCGTCGCTGGAAAGCGGAATTTCCGCCCATGTGTTTGCAAGCGGGATGGCGGCCATCACGGCGCTTTGCACCATGATGAAGAGCGGTGACCACGTTGTATGCAGCGACAATATGTATGGAGGGACCACGCGTCTCTTCGACCAGGTGTTGGCGCGGTATGGTCTGGAGTTCACGTATGTCGACACCTCTCATGCGGAGAGTGTCGATCGCGCCATTCGCTCGACTACCAAACTCGTGCATATTGAAACGCCGACCAATCCAATGATGGCGCTGACCGACATTGCGGCAGTTGCGGATATTTGTCATCGTCACGGTGTCGAATTAAGCGTGGATAACACATTCATGTCGCCATATTTTCAGCGGCCCATCGAGCTGGGGGCTGACATTGTCATGCACTCCACGACAAAATTCTTGAACGGGCATTCCGATGGGTTAGGCGGAGTGTTGATTGGCACCAAGCCCGAGCACGCCGAAACGTTTGCCTTTGTGCAGAAATGCACCGGCGGTATTTTGTCGCCTTTTGAATGCTGGCTGCTACTGCGTGGAGTGAAGACTCTGGCCGTCCGGATGCGTCAACATGACGCCAATGGACGCAATGTTGCCGACTGGCTGCGCAAACACCCCAAGGTGCGGAAGGTCTTTTATCCGGGTCTGCCAGATCATCCGCAGCATGCATTGGCCAAGCGGCAGATGTCCGGCTTCGGTTCAATGCTGAGTTTCGATCTGGGCTCGCTGGAAGCGGCCAATCGCATGTTGAAGAAACTGCATATCTGCTCGCTAGCGGAATCGTTGGGCGGAGTGGAGACGCTGATCTCGCATCCGGCTTCCATGACCCATGCTGCGATCGGCGAGGAAGGCCGGCGCAAGCTCGGCATTACGGATGGGCTGGTTCGCATCTCGGTAGGGATTGAAGATGTGGAAGACATTCTTGCAGACCTCGATCAAGCGCTGACGGCAGCTTAAGCCGGTCGCAGGCGCGTCAACGCGGGATCGGTTTTTTACATGTCGATCAGCGACCCCGGTGAATCCTTCAGCTTCTTTCGTATTTCGACATTCAGCCGCTTGATCTTCTGATTCAACGTGGAAAGCGGGATGTGGAAGGCTTCCGCAGCGTCCGTCTGGTTCCAGTTGCATTGCTCCAAGCGGTCGGTGATGATGCGCTTCTCTATGTTTTCCAGAATTTCGAATAACGACGCGGCCGGGTCCTGTTCGAGCAGGCTGGCTTCATAGGTGCGGCCGGTCAGGTGGTCCGGCAGCAGGTCTTTGGGAATTGTCTGTTCTGTCGAGAGCACAACGCAGCGCTCGATAACATTTTCGAGTTCTCGCACGTTGCCGGGCCATGAGTAATCGATCAAGGCGCGCATGGTTTCCGCGGAAATTGTGCGCAGAGGAAGTTGATTTTCTTCACAAAAACGCTTCAGGCAGTGCGCGACCAAGAGTGGTATGTCTTCCTTTCGATTCCGCAAGGGGGGGAGATCAATGGTGATGACGTTCAGTCGATAATAGAGATCTTCGCGAAACCGCCCCTCACGCACAGCCAGGCGAAGGTCCGCGTTGGTGGCAGCGACGATTCGCACGTCGACCTGAATCTCCTGCACGCCGCCCACCAGCATAAATTTTCGATCCTGCAGGACGCGTAACAATTTCGCCTGGGTGTCCAGCGCCATGGTGCCGATTTCATCCAGGAACAAGGTGCCGCCGTTGGCGATTTCAAACAGGCCCTTCTTGGATGCAATGGCTGAAGTGAACGCGCCCTTGACGTGGCCGAAGAGAGTGCTTTCCAGCAAGTCCGAGGGCACGGCTCCGGTATGGACCGGAACGAAGGGTTTGTCACGACGCGGGGAATGCGAATGGATTGCTTTCGCAATCAATTCCTTGCCGGTTCCACTCTCACCCTGAACCAGAATTGTGGAGCGGCTGGGAGCCACCTGGCCAACCAGGTCCAGCACTGCCTGCATCGGCTCACTTTTCCCGATGATGTTTTCGAAGCTGTATCGCTGTTTCAGGGCGCGCTTCAGGTGGATATTTTCCGTTTCGGCGCGATGCTGCGCAATGGCGCCGCGAATATCGGCGAGAAGTTTTTCGTTGTCCCAAGGTTTTTGAATGAAATTGTTGGCGCCGAAGTGCATGGCTTCGACCACATTCTGCACCGTCCCATACGCCGTGATCATGATTACAGGAAGATTTGCGTGCCGCTCGCGTATCGCCTGAAGGACCTCAAAACCGCTCTGACCCGGCAAGGCCAAATCGAGTAGTACCAAATCGTAGACGGACTCCTCGAGAGTTCGCAGGCCGGCGGCACCATCGGGCGCGGTGCCAACGACAAAACCCTCGATCTCCAATAGAAGTTGCAGCGACTCTCGGATTGCTGCTTCGTCGTCGATGATGAGCAGGCGAAGCGGCAGAGGGCTGTCCGCGTCTTGAAGGTCGGGTTGGGTAGCGTCAGACATGAACGGGCTTCCTTAAGATAGGGAATTGCAGATGAAACGTGGTGCCATGGCCAACTCTACTTTCCACGTGAATTTTTCCGGCATGCTCTTGAATGATGCCGTAGCTGACCGAGAGTCCCAAGCCGGTACCGCGCGGCTGGCCTTCGACCCCCGCGGACTTCGTAGTGAAAAAAGGATCGTAGATTCGACGAAGATTTTCCGCCGCGATGCCAGAGCCTGTGTCCCCAATGATGACTTCGATCTGTCCGTTGGCGACGGTCTCCACTCGCAGTACCCCGCCATTGGCCATGGCGTCTTTCGCATTCAAAAACAAATTGAGGAACACCTGTTGGAGCTTCCCCATATTGCCAAGAATGTCCGGCAGTTCCGGCTGCAGGGCCAGTTCGATGCTGATATTGGCAGTCGTGAACTGGTGCCGCAGCAATGCCAGTGTCTCCTCCAGAACGTGATTCACACTGATGGCTTTGAACTCGATGGTGCTGGTGCGCGAAAAATTGAGCAGACTGTTGACAATTTCCGAGGCCCGAAAGGTTTGCTGGGTAATCTTGTCCAGCAGCGGACCGGTACGCTCATCGCCGCGAATCTGCTTGGCCATCATCTGGGTGTAGGAAGAGATCACCGCCAGCGGGGTGTTCACTTCGTGGGCGATGCCGGCCGCCAGCAAGCCGATGGAAGATAGTTTATCGGCCTGCATCAATTGGCTTTCCAACTGGACGCGTTCGGTGATGTCGTCGACCAGGATGATACGGCCCACCGTATTGAAATCCTTATCCACCAGCGGGGCAATGGCGATGTTGGCGTTTCGAATTTCTCCGGCGCGCGTTGCGAGTTGAAATTTATAGAGATTGTGTACGCCGGTTTCATGTTTCACGCGGTCATATTCCTTCATGAAATCCGGCGGAAACAGATTTGCCAGCGGCTGATTCAGTGCATTCGCACGCGGCACCGCGTACATAGATTCCATCTGGGCGTTCCAGCTATCGATACGGTCGGCGAGATCGACAGCCAGAATTCCGATGTTGATGGATTCGACGATGTTTTCATTGAATTCTTTGAGCTGCTCATACTCCGCGATTTTTTCTTCGAGCTTCGCGTATAAGCGCGCGTTCTGGATGGCAATGCCAACATAGCTGGCGAGCGTTTCCAGCAGTTCCACATCCTCGCTCGAAAGGAAGTCTCCATTGGTAGTGCGGCCCAGTCCCAACACGGCAATGGTGCGCTGCTGCACTCGGCAGGGCAGATAATAGTTCAGATCGAGCAGTTGGACAGCACGTTGCTGGCTTTCGGTCAGGTGGGGCGCATTCTGCGTGCTTTCCAGGAAGATGTGCGTCCCGTCCTCCCGGCCATCGAAGCGGAGAAACCCGGTATCAAGACTTTCGGCATGGTTCAGCGCCGGAGATGGAATGCCATGGCTGGCCGCCAGCCGGAAGCGTGTATGGCGGGCGTCTTGTTCCTCGTCGAGAAATACGCCGATCCTGGCTACTTGCAGAATGCGGGGCAGTCGGTCTACCAGGGCGTTCAGCAACGCGCGCAGATCGGTTTGCGTGTTGAGGCTCCGGGCAAATTCGACCAGCGTGGCGCGAGAATCGAGTCGTTTGCGATCGAAGACGCGGTCCACGCGATCCTGGATGGCGCGCTTAATGGGATCGAAAACCAGCGCGGCGATGATGATCGCTGTGGCCAGTCCCCATCCGCCCGCAGCCGGGAGGCGGGTGTGAACCACCTCGCCAGCGAATGCGACCGCGCCAAAATAGATGGCGACCAGCGTGCCGGTTGCCAGCGTATACGTCACACCGCGCTTGAAGATCAGGTCCACATCCATCAAGCGATAGCGCACAATCGCATAACTGAATGTCAGGGGAAGGAAAACCAGGCACATCACGCCGATCTGGCCAAGCAACGTCGGCGCGGATGGTCCGGCAAGGAGATAGGGAATTGCATACAACAGCA
>JAJZDO010000476.1 GCA_021805955.1 Acidobacteriota bacterium | reverse complement strand
GGGGCGACTGGTTCGCTGCGGCAAGACAGAGCAGCGGGTGGCGTTTCGCAGCCGGATTGTATTGCAGGCGGCAGAAGGCTGGAGCAACAGCGCGATTGCCGAAGCGCTGGGTACGTCTCGTCCCACGGTCATCGACTGGCGCAAGCGTTATGAGGCGAAGGGCATTGCGGGGCTCAGCCACGATCGTCCGCGTGGACGCAGCTTCAGGCCGATTGCCCGCGACAAAGAAGCGGAGGTCGTCGAGAAGACCTTGCACAGCACGCCCTCCGATGCCAGGCACTGGAGTTGTCGCAGCATGGGCAGGGCCATGCTCCCTCATCAAGGCTTCCGTGCAGCGCATCTGGAATGCGCACGGCCTGAAGCCGCATCTGGCGCGGACCTTCAAGCTGAGAAACGATCCGTTGTTTGTGGAAAAGCTTCAGGACGTGGTGGGACTCTATATGAACCCGCTGGAGCATGTGCTGGTCCTGAGCATCGACGGGAAGAGCCGGATTCAGGCGCTGGACCGTACCCAGCCGGGATTGCCGATGAAGCAGGGCAGAGCGGGGACCATGACGCATGACTATAAGCGCAACGGAACCGCCACGCTTTTCGCCGCCTTGAATGTGTTGCAGGGAGAAGTCATTGGGCAATGCAGGCGGGTGTCAAGCAAACGATGGCCAAGGCGAGCCACAGGGCGGTGAACGTCACAAACAGTTTTCTGGATGTCATAGATCTTCGACTCGCGAGTCCAAATGCGCAGCGGTTCCATCCATGCAAGACGACAAAGTCAGAATCACCGTGCGTCACATGTTTACTTCAGTAGCTTCAGCGCGAATTGTGTGCGTTTTCACTTTCTCATATTCAACTCACTGGTCCCTCAGCTTTGTCTGGCATGTCAATACACTGGCCTGAAATCGAAAACTGCGGCAGGCAGCTTGTTCATTGACTTAAAAGGTCAACATGCCGTTCACGACCATCACGCGGCCTGAGCCCGGAGAACCAAACGATCCGTACGGGCTGGTGGGCGCGACCACATCGCTGTTGATGATGCCGAAACCCTGCCCTGCAAGCGACGCGTCATTTTGCGGTGCGGCAAAATTTGTGTGGTTGAAAACATTGAAGGCCTGCGCGCCCACTTTCAGCTGTGTGCTTCCCCTTTGGAACAGGTTTTTATACAAGCTCAAATCGACGTCGGCGTAATGCGGCCCGAAGAACGCGTTGCGCGGCACGTTGCCGAAATTCGTCTGCGCCGGATCTCCATACGTGTCCTGGATGGATACGCCGGAACCGTTAAAGTTATGCCCCTGGAAACAAGGATGCGAGTACGAATTGCAGAAGTGATTGAAGTGATTGGTCAGCACATCCGCTAGGACTGTGCCGTTGCCAGTGCCGTTGTTGAGATCGTTTTCCGCATTGTTATTCAGCACGCTGAAGGGAAGGCCGGACCGCCAGTAGGCCTTGCCGGCGACCGTCCATCCGGCAGCGGTCAATTGGACGATCTTGTTTTGAAAGTGATATGGCTCCAGATAGGTCAGATCCACCAGAAAATTGTTGCGGATGTCGTAGTCGGCATTGGAGTACATCAACTTGGTCGGTTGGTTCGGGACGATCTGATTGCCAAAGCCGTTGTTGTTGAAACTTTCGCCTTGTCCGCCGTTGGAGATATCGTCGATGGCGTGCGAATAGGTATAGGAAACGTTCGCCGTCAGACCGCGGCGGTCGATGTGCTTGTAGATAAATGAAATTCCGTTATATCCGGCGATCGCCGAGTCGCCGATAATTCCCATCTGTCCAAACCGCGGATCGGGCGGATTCAAGGGAACGTCCTCGAAACTGGTGTAGTTCGAAGACGGCGTATAGGCGCTACCGGCCAGGTTTTGATTGCTGCCGTAATCGTAGCTGACCAGGTCGTAGCCATGACTACCGACGTAGGACAGGACCACCGCGTCCGAAGGGTCGAGCTGCCGCTGGAATTGCAGACTCCACTCCAGATATTTTGCGTTCACCATGTGATGCGGGGACACGTAATGGCTGGGCGCGAAAAATGGAACGCCCGGCGGCAGCGACGCTGCGATTTGGTTGGCGTTAAATCCTTGTGAAAATCCGGATGTGATGGCGCTGTAAGAAGCACGCGCAAAAGCGGGCGCACTTCCCTGACCCAGCGCCACGTTGCCGGATTCCACGAAGGCGCCGTACAAATCGGGGAAATCCAGGTACTGGTTCTCGATCAGCGCGCCGGGAAATTCGTCCGCAAACAGGCCCACGCCGCCGCGCAGCACGGATTTTCCCTGACCGGTGGTGTCCCAGTTGAACCCGAAGCGCGGTTGAATCACCGCCAGTTCGAGCGAATCGAAGGAATTGCTGTATCCGGTGGCGATGGTTGCGTTGTACGGCGTGTCCAGGGTCGCGCTAGTGTCGGGGAAAGTGCCCAGATACCGCGAAAAACAATTGGTGGTGCAGAGAGGGTTTCCATTGCGGTCCACGCGAATGCCGTAATCCAAGACCAATCGTGGCGTTGCCCTCCATTCATCCTGCCCGTAAATGCCGTAGTTGTAGCCGGCGGTGTGGATGTGCTTGACGGCATCGAAGGTCTGGTTGAAATTGGAGTTGGACGATCCTGGCAACACGCCGCCGGCCAGATCTCCCAGGGAGTTGAAGTAAAAGTAGCCGCCATAGGTGTTCACCGAAGGGTAGCCGTCGGTCACGTCATACCGCTTGAAGTTGGCTCCAAACTTCAAGGTGTGGTTGCCCTTCAGCCAGGAAACATCGTCGACAAATTGATACTGGGTGGAGTTTGTGGTTAGTGGAGTGCCGCTCCAATCGAAACCGACAGTACCCTTCTGGCCCAGTCCGGAGGAAATGTTGGTGCCGCCATCGAACTGTTCAAAGAACTGCGTGGGCGAAACCGCCAGGGTTTGCTGTATACTGGCGGGCCCAAAGGGAAAAGAGTAGTGGAATGCGGACATGATGAACTGATTGGTCAGGTTGGGGCTAAACACGTAGGTATGGTTCAGTTGACCATTCCAGATTGGCTGGCTGCTCTGCACGTTCAGCAACGGATTGACGACGCTGATGAAGCTGGGCTGGAATCCCTGATCGTCGCTGACGCGGAGGAAGATCTTTTGCTTGTCGCTAACGTTCCAGTCAACACGGCCAATGGCCATCCATTCCCGCAGGGCTCCGCGTGACACACCCTGTGCGGCGGTCATGCAGGGGACTGCGACACCGCCTGCGGACGCGGTGCCGAAGTAGGTATTCGGTTCGCCAAACACCGGGGTACCGGCATAGCTGCCGCAGCCTAAATTTCCGGAAGTGTCCTGCAGCGGTCCGCTGCCCGTAGTGATCGGCGTCGCGGCGCTGTAAAACGGCGAGGTTTGCAACAGATGGAACATCTGCGTATAGAGCGGAGCGCTGGCGGCGGGAACGGTATTCAGGACCGTGTTCTGGAGTGCGGCGGTGGGAAAGTTCACAAAGCTGGCGGAGGGTTGTGTGTAGCGGATGCCTTCCGTGTCGGCGAAGAAGAACAATTTATTGTGGATGACCGGGCCGCCGATCTGGGCCGCGTACTGATTGGAAACCGCCTTCTGGCGGGGCGTGCCGACCAGGTTGTTGAAGAAGTCGTTGGCGTTCAGTCCGTCGCTGTTGTAGGTATAGTTCAACAGGCCGTGGACGCGATTGGTACCGCTTTTCGTAACGTAGGTTTCGACGGCGCCCGCCTGGCGGCCCCATTCCGTGCTGTAGCCGTTTTGCACAATGGAGGCCTGCGCGACTTCCGCCGCACCGATGCTGAGCGTGGAGGCGCCGGTCGTGGAGTCGTTGTAGAATGAGTCCGTTTGGTCGGCGCCGTTCAAGATGATGAGGTTGGAAATGCCGGGCAGTCCGTTGGAGCTAAAATTGCCGTTGGAATAGCCATGGGCGCCGTTCGTATTCACCACAACGCCGGGCACAGTGAAGGCAATAGTGGTAATGTCGCCGCCGGGGTTGGGAAGATTTTCAAATTGTTGTGTGGTAAACGTGGTGGTCAGGTTGGCGCTTTGCGTGTCGATCAATTGCGCATTGTTGGCGCTGACTGTAATCGTCTGTTTGTTGCCCGTCGGGGTCACGGTCAAGTTGGACACCGACTGCCGGCTGACGAGAATCTGGACCGAAATCGTATTTGACTGGAGTCCCTTGGCCGTGGCGGAAACCGTACATGTGCCCGGCTTCAGGAATGGGGCAGTGTACAGACCGCGACCGTTCGTCGTCAACACCCGCGTGTCCCCGGTAGCGGTGTTGACGATGGTCACCGTCGCTCCCGGAACCACAGCGCCGGTGGAATCACTGACCACGCCATCCAAGCCGCCCGTGACCGCGGTTTGTGCATAGGATACGGGGGAAACCATGTTCAAGCAGTGAATGAAAACCGTCGTCATGGCGGCAACAACTAAAAACCGCCCAACGCTTGCCCCGAAGCGCCTGGAGAACATGCGATGAAGACGCAACGACGATCTGCACGAGGTGAAATAAACGGCAATTGCTTGGCTGTGCATTGGTTACTCCATTTGCAGCTTTGACAATTAAGATTTTGAGAACGGTAGGTACAAGAATTCTGCACTGTGGATCGGTTTGCACGCAGCATTAGAGCGCGGAAGCGCTTCTAGCAATCAATCGCAGCCGAAGAGTCCATGGCGGGTGCCTCTTGGCAGCACATACATGGAACAGTGCAAACACGAGTAGAGCAGACATTTTGTGGATGTGCTGGAAATCAGGTTGAAATGGTTCGCAGGAAGATTCATCAAACTGTTCCTCAGAGAAAACTTGCTACGCTTGGTACAGTTGAGCGACTTCTTCGGTTGCGCTTGATTCAATGTCTACCTGCGCATACGCCAAATAACTTATGACGCATAGTATACCGCTGCACATGCCACGTCAATTTTTTTGTACAACGTGGGCCTGCCCGCTACGCAGTCGCCGGCGAATGCTTCGAGGTAATCCTGAAAAAATGAAAGTGTTGAGATTTGAAGCAAATAATAATAAAGAGAGCCAGTTGCAAAATTCAGGCAGCAGGGTTATTTAGAAGTGGGGATAGCCAACTTTAGAATAGGGTTACCGCGACCAACTCCAAAGTAAAAGGCGTCCCACCGCATGCAGCTTACCGTTTCCGGCATCCTGAATCAATTTCATCGCATCCTGCAAGGCGTACTGTTCCCGGCGCTCGATGAGCAGTTGGGTCCGTTGTCGGACAAGCACCAGCAACTTGTGTCGGTTCTGAGCATGATTGAGATTGAGTGGCTAGATGTGCCTGACCGTACATCTGCTGCCAGTCATCGACGAAATGCACTTTCAGCAACATGGTTCGCGCTGCCGGATGTGGATTTCGCCGGAGACCAAGAAGCCGATTCTGCTCCCCCATCCGACGCGCCGCAGCGCAGGCCACTATGGCGCGGTACGGATTCGCGACGGCGAGTTCTTCTTTCATCGCGAGACGGACAAGTTCACTTTGCGCAGATTATGCGCAATTGTTTAAGACGGTGAGTATCGCTGTAGAAACGCACGATTCAAACAAGCGATCTTGCTTCCACTCGATGGGAGCAAGATCGCTTGTGCGTCCATGTATGTCGGGGACTCGACCATGAAGCCAGGCATCGATATTGTACGTTTGCACAAATCAATGCTGTCAGTT
>JAJZDO010000159.1 GCA_021805955.1 Acidobacteriota bacterium | reverse complement strand
CCGAAATGACCCGGGCTTCGGTCCCAGCCGCATCCTTGGCGAAAACGGCAGAGTCTCCGCGCTCGAAGTGCTGAAAACGAAAAGGGTCTTCGATGAGAGCGGACGATTCAACCCTGCATTTCACGAGGGCAGCGAGTCGCTGCTGGAATGCGACACCGTCATTATGGCCATTGGCCAGGCGCCCCGGCTCGATTTTCTAAAGCCCGAGGACGGTGTAGAGATTTCGCGGCGGGGATTGATCGCCGTCAACCCGCATACTCTGATGACCTCCTCCGAAGGCATCTTTGCCGGCGGCGATTGTGTCTTCGGCCCACGATTGATCATCGACAGCGTGGCGGACGGCAAACGGGCCGCAGTTGGGATCGACGAATATCTTCGTGGGATCCAGCACCCGGAGCCGACAGTAGAAGTGGAGATTCTTGAGCGGCACAGCATGCCGCTGGACCTGCTGGATCTGATGCGGCAGCCCATTCCCGCACTGCCGCTGGCACGCCGCACCGGCATGACCGAAGTGGAAGTCGGCTTCGACGAAGAGACGGCTCAACGAGAAGCCCAGCGCTGCCTGCACTGCTGGATCAACACCATCTTTGAAGGCAATGTTCACGATGGAAGCCTGTGTATCCTTTGCGGCGGCTGCGTGGATATATGCCCGGAAAATTGTCTGGAAGTCGTCAGCCTCGATCGCTTCCAGTTCGATCCGGAAGTGGTGCAGCAACTGGCGGATCGAGAGGGCCTGCTGAATGTTGAGTTGGACGATGTCAAGGCAAACGAGCTCGGGGTCATTTCGGGGTCGGTGATGGTGAAAGACGAGACGCGCTGCATTCGGTGCGGCCTTTGCGCCGCGCGCTGTCCTGTAGGGACGATCACCATGGAGTCCTACAACCTGGTGCCGGCTGAAGTCACGGGACTGATCTCCATCGAAGCCATCGACGCGCCCTTTCGGGCGGTCACCGCAGAAAGAAAGTGAGAGCAGACATGGCAGAAGAGAAAAAAACCACGCGCCCCGAGACCGAGCAGGAAATCAGCCGCCGCAGTTTCTTTACAAAGATGGGGCTGGGATCGCTCGGCATAGCCTCTGCCGGGACATTGGCGTTCGCCTACCGGTTCCTGTCGCCCAATGTTCTCTACGAGGCGTCTCCGATTGTGAATGCAGGCCAGGCGGAAAGCTATGAGGTCAACTCCGTCACCCTCCATGTGAAATCGGCGATTTATCTGGTTCGTTTGCCGGAAGGTTTCTTTTCAATGAGCGCCATCTGCACGCACCTGGGCTGCATGACGGCCTGGAAGCAGGACCTCGGCATCATTGCCTGCCCATGTCATGGCAGCCATTTCAGCCGTGAGGGAAAGAAGCTGGCCGGCCCTGCGCCCAAACCATTGCCGTGGCTGAAGACATGGCTGAGCGATGACGGCGACCTGATGGTGGACCGCTCGATAGTCATTCATCCGCTTCAATTTTTGAGGATCTGATCATGGCCGGAAAAATCGACGATTATTTAGCGAAACTGGAACGCACTCGAGTATGGCGCTCGGTCTTCCGCGGTGGCACGGGATCGAGTACGTTGCGGCGCGCTCTGGCCATTCAGCAGAATGTTTTTCTGCACCTTTTTTCGACCAAGGTCCGGCGGCGGATGCTGCGTTTCAATGCCACCTGGTATCTGGGCACGTTGACCCTGGGAACGTTTCTGATTCTGGTGACCACCGGCATTCTGCTGATGCTCTATTACCGTCCTGCCGTTCCGCAGGCCTATGCGGATGTCAAGGACTTGCAGTTTGTCGTGTCATCGGGATTGTTTCTACGCAATCTTCATCGCTGGGCGGCTCACACCATGGTGCTGCTGGCCTTCGCCCACCTGTTCCGGGTGTTTTATCGCGGCGCATATCGGCCGCCGCGGGAATTCAACTGGGTGATCGGTATCGTGCTGCTGATGATCACGCTGCTGCTGAGCTACACGGGGTATCTGCTGCCGTGGGACCAACTGGCCTACTGGGCCATCACCGTCGGCTCCAATATTTCCGCGACGGTGCCGGTCATCGGCGAAAAGGTCCGCTTTTTAATGCTGGGCGGCCACCAGGTGAATGCGAATGCGCTGCTGCGGTTCTATGTGCTGCATTGCGTCATCCTGCCGCTGGCGGCGGTCTTGTTTATTGCGGTCCATTTCTGGCGGATTCGCAAGGATGGCGGCCTCTATGTGCGCCAGAGCGAGCCGGTGCGGGAGCCAGCAAAGGAAGATGAATCGGTCGAATTGGAGAAGGTATGACTGAGCCGAAGGACTTTACCGCGGGAGTAGGTTCCGACATCAAGAAGTCGCAGAAGCGTGTCCTGTTCGTGACGCGGAGAACGTCCGCACAGGTGCGAGTCTTCGATGAAGAGCGGGTGCAGACCTATCCGGAAGCGCTGTTTCGCGCGGCGCTCGCAATCGAGCTGCTAACCATCGCGCTGGTTTTGATTTCGCTTTTCTTCAATGCGCCGCTGGAAGGGCTTGCCGATCCCACGAACACGCCAAATCCAGCCAAAGCTCCCTGGTACTTTCTGGGACTGCAGGAGATGTTGCACTATTTTCCGCCAGTCGTCGCCGGCGTGCTGATCCCCATGGTGCTGGTCATTGCCCTGGTAGTCATCCCTTACTTCAACGTGAACATCGAGGCGGACGGACTGTTCCTGAAAAATCGGGGCCGACGACTGAACATCTTCTATGCCGGGGCCATCGGGCTGTCACTGTTTCTCTGGTTTTTTCACGTGTACGTGGCGTTGATACCGACACTGCTGATCGTGGCAATCATGCTGGTTGCAGCGTTCAGTTCGCCAGCGTCGCCGCAACCGCTTCGTCGTTATCTGGCCTCAAAGCCTGTCTCGTGGTGGGTGATGACCTGGTTTCTTTTGGAACTCATCGTCCTGACCGTGGTGGGCACTTTCTTTCGCGGGCCAGGTTGGTCGTGGGTATTGCCTTGGAGGAGCTAAGTGAATTCCGTAAAAGCTAAAATCGTTGCTTCCTGGCAGGCAGTGGTGCGCGACCCAATCGTCCCCTTCGGCGTTGTCAGCTTTCTCCTGTTGATCGCGTTGGCCATTGCACCGTTAAAGGACCACTTCAGCGAGTGGCGCCATTACCAGCAGCAATACGTCCGCTTGATTCGCAGTCGCGGCGATGCGGTCACTCTACAGCGGCATTTTGAGGGGGGCATTCATCAAATTTGGCTGCCCCAGATGGGCGTCGTGGATCGTTGCCAAACCTGTCATATAGGTCTTGGCGAAGCCAGCCTATCCGCCATCGGCACGCAACCGTTTCGTACGCATCCTGTCATCCCTCATCGCCTGGATGAGTTTGGGTGCGTGATTTGCCATCGGGGACAGGGAGCGGCCACGACTGTCGCGGAAGCCCATCACAGCAAGATGGCGGGAGAGCAGCCGATCCTGCCGGCGCGTTATATCGAGTCCTCCTGTGGACAGTGCCACCACTCCGCATTGGAAGGAACTCCAAAACTGAACCAAGGCCGCGCGTTGCTGACCGGCTACGGATGTGTGAGCTGCCACTCGATCAAGTTGGCGGACGGCACGACGATGACGGCGACAGACCAGCCGCCGCCTCTCACCCACATTGCCGACAAGACGACCCGTGAGTGGATTTATGCGTGGTTGAAAGATCCGGCGGGCTATTCCACGACGGCCACGATGCCGAACTTCAACTTGAGCGATGCGGAAGCCAGAGACATCTCCGCCTTCCTGATTGCAGACAGCAAACCGCTGTCGGACGATACGGTCGCAATGCCTGCTGCAACCGCGAATTCGACGGCCGATCCCGCTGCGGGAGAAAGTCTTTATGGTGAGTCGTTTTGCGCCTCCTGCCATACGATGCAGAATGCCGCCGGCAATGTCGTTGGCGGAAATCTTGGGCCAGAGCTGACGAGTATCGGCAGTAAAGTGAATACCCGATGGCTAGAGTCGTGGCTGCGAGACCCGCGTCACTACGACCCCAGCACACAAATGCCGCAGTACCGATGGACCGATCAACAGCTACAACTGCTGACCGGCTACTTACAGAGCAAGACAAACTCGGACTTTCTAGCGAACGTACATCTGGAAGCGGCGACCCCCGCGCAGATCGCGCACGGAAAAGCTCTTGTGTCGGAGTATGGATGCGCATCCTGCCATGAGATTCCCGGCATTCGCAAGCCGGATAATTTTGCGCCGGATCTAAGCCGCATCGGAAGCAAGCCCCTGCCCCAGTTGGTGTTTCTTGCCGGAATGCCGCACTCGCTACCGGACTATCTCTCGGAGAAAATCCGCCGGCCTCGCGCCTTTGGATCGAACCTCCGCATGCCTGTGTACACATTTACGCCCGCACAGGTAGAGGCGCTGACTACGGCGCTGTTGTCGCTGACAGATCGAAGCTTCACGCTGCCGCCACGGCTGCAAGTGCCGTCTCCACGTATTTCGAACTATCAGCCGGCGGGGCACGCAGGGCAACTCATGGCCAATTTGAATTGTTTGTCCTGTCATCGCATCAATGGCCGCGGCGGAGATATGGCGCCGGACCTGACATGGGAAGGCAGCGCGGTGCAGCGCCAATGGCTCGATGCGTTCTTGAAGAATCCGAACACATTGCGCCCCTCGCTGATCCGCAGAATGCCGAAGTTCAATCTTTCTGACAGCGACCGCGCGGAATTGACCGATTACATGCTGACCGTGTATCAGACACCCGCCTTCGAGCGCGATTCCATGCCACTGAGCGGATACGCGCCAGCGGAGGTGGAACAGGGACGGCAACTCTTCTACTCGAAGTACGGATGCCAGGCCTGCCACATTGTGAATGCGCAACAGGACAAAGGTTATATCGGGCCTGTTCTTACCCGGGTAGGTTCGAGGCTCACCGCGGCATGGATTTATCACTGGCTGAAAAATCCGCAGGCATTGCGACCCGGCACGACAGAGCCCAATCAGAACATTAGCGATGAGGACGCGCGCGCGCTGACAGCCTTTCTGATGGCACAGAACACTTCCTTGAAACAGGAGGCGAAGAAATGAAACGGATTCTGTGGATTCCCGGAATGGTAGCCCTGTTGGGAGTCGGTTGCGCGCATCGCGCAGCACCAACCCTCGCGCTCCATGCAACGGCTGCCGGCTCTGCGCTGGTGGAATCGAGCGGCGGCAAGCAGTTGGGGATGCCCGGCACAATGCTGCCTCAGCCGCTGGTCGTACAGGTGAATGATGCGAGTGGCAATGCTGTGACGGGGGCGCTGGTAGAGTTCAGCGGACCCGAGGGAGTGAGATTCGATCCGGCGGCGGGCCTTTCGGATTCAAACGGACAGGTCAGCACCAATGTAACCATGGGCGGAATTGGGGGGCGGTATGAACTGACCGCCGCTTCGTCAGACAAATCCGGGAAGCAGTTTTTCCTTAAGGTAACCGAACTTTCGGCCCCCTATCAGCAGCAGGTCGGTTACGAAGTCAACGAGAAATATTGCGCGCGCTGCCACAATTCGGAGTCGTCGGCGGAGCGGGTTTCCAATTACGACAATCTTGCCGTCAAGCCGCACTCGTTCGCGGACGGCAACGTTCTCAACAAGTTCAGCGATTCGGATTTGAACGCCATCATTACGCATGGCGGTCCGGCCCTCAACCGTTCTGCGCTGATGCCGCCGTACGGCTGGACTCT
>JAJZDO010000768.1 GCA_021805955.1 Acidobacteriota bacterium | reverse complement strand
GGGCCAGGTATCGGCGAGAGAGGTCGGCATGCTCCGTCCCATACTCGGATAAAAGACTGTCATCCAGAAGAGTGGAAACAATGAGTGCGCGTGCGTTGTCGTCGGTTGTATAACCCTCGCGCGTATTGGGCAAGGAAAAAATCGCATGCTGCAGGATGCCCGTGGTATCTGTCATTGCCAGCAAATGGCAGGTATTCAGAATGGGTAGTCGATCGGTTGGGTCGATCAAGCGCGCAACCACGTCGTCCTGTTGGGCCGCTCTTGGCTGCAGCGAGCGCTCGAAGCGAGCACGCTGAAAGCTTGCCATATATGCGCGGGCCGTCGTTGGCCACGTCGTTCCACGCGAGTAAAGATAGGCGCGTTTGCGCATCGCGTGACGCTCTGCATCGTTCTCCAGCAATTTGATCACTTCATTTGCTATTGAGCCTGAATCGTCGAAGGGAACTATTACGCCCCGCTTGTCCGCCAGCAGTTCTTTTGCATGCCAGTAAGGCGTGGAGATGATTGCCTTTCCCGCACCCAGAGCGATGGCGAGTGTGCCGGAGACAATCTGCGCTTCCTGTCGGTAAGGCGTGATGTAAATATCGGCGGATCCTACGTGCTCCACCAGTTCCTTCGTACTCACAAAACGGTTGTTGAAGATTACCTGGGATGAAACGCCGAGCCGCGCGGCCAGCGATTGCAACTCCTCGCGGTAGCGCTCCCCATCCTGCCGCCGGATATGTGGATGCGTCACTCCGGAAACGATGTACACCACGTTCGGATGCCGCGCCAGAACTGCGGGCAAAGCACGGATCACATTTTCAATACCCTTGTTCGGCGACAGCAAGCCGAACGTGAGTAGGACGGACTTGCCCTCTGTACCAAACAGATCCTTGAAATAGTTGGGATCCATGAATGGCATATCCGGTACTCCATGTGGAATCACATCGATCTTCCCACCTGGCACCGCATAGACTTCGCGCAGCAACTGTGCCGCCAGCTCGCTCATTACGATCAGTCGATCCGAGAGACGCGAAATCTCTTCGAGGACAACACGCTGATCCGCGTCTGGATTGCGCAGAACCGTGTGCAGTGTAGTAACCAAAGGCATTTTCAATTTTCGGAGCAAGGCGAGAATATGCTGGCCTGCCTGTCCGCCGTAGATGCCGTATTCATGCTGCAAACAAACAAGATCATTCCCATTAAAGTTGAGGAAATCCGCGGCCCTTGAGTAAGAAGCACAATCTTCCTGATCAAGCTCGATGCGCACTTGTGAAGGGTAATTGTAGTTTGATTCCGGATCGTTCACTGGAATTGCAAACAGGCGATCTTCTCCGTATTCGTTTGCCAGAGCAGTGCATAAGTCGGTCGTAAAAGTCGCAATGCCGCACTCTCGCGGCAGATAGTTTCCGATGAACGCAATGCGCGTCGGCAAGGGTAGATTGCACTTGTTCGATACAGCAGGCGCAATTGTCCCTGGTCCATATTTATGGGTTCCATTCTCGGAATACGTCGAATCGAAAAACGACATGATCTCCAACTTTCACCTTTGTCCGTGAAGCGCATGGAATCACTGCAACAGCCTGTGGATACATCTCCTTGAAGCTGTCCAGCGGAGTATTTTGCCGGATATGGCAAGGCTGCAATTTACTCTTCATTCTGTGGAAGGCCGGGCACTTCGTCTCCCGACTGAAATCGAGTTCCGCGGCGTTGAATAGCCTCGCGATCCTCGTGAGCGCACCTACCTAAGGCTCGGGCGCCGCTGACCGCAGGCATTTTACGAGCAACACATCCGGCGATGCCAGGAGCGCGAGAACAATCATCGAATATACCCGACTCCTCCATTTGGACAGTTACTCTACTTCTTACGATACGCCCAATGCCAGTGAACACTACCAGAGCGGATGGCGTTGCGAGCAAAATTGGGCCAAACGAAGCGGAGCGTTTGGTGGTTCCAAATTCGGGCACGACTACGAAATGTGGCCTGATTCTCTCCACAACCCGAAGGGACGGGGCCAATTCCCCTCATCTCTTCGTCTGTCGTCGCTGGCAGACGACCGGTATGCGTCGCTCCTCTCTCCTCGATCTGAGAAAATTGGCTCGCTGCACAACCGTCCAGGCAGTATTTACAGGCTTTTCAACGGCCGACGTGGAACTGGGAGAGGTATTGGAGCACGCCGGATATTCTCAGCAGCCACAAAACTAAAACAATCACGACGACGCTGTTAAGGATGCCCTTGATCGTATCCTGCATTGGTATAAATCGGTTAATGAGCCATAGCAGAAGGCCAACCAATGCGATGATGATGACAACGGTGACGAGTGGCATGCGGTGCTCTCCGATCGAGGTGCTGCAGCCGTTGGAATATCAAAGGGAAATCGATCTTTCAATCCACATCCAGCAGCGAAATCAGTTCAATCCAGGCTTCCCTAGAGCCTGTTATTAACTTTGCGTGAGTTGCCGTGCCAGATTTGCGAGCATGAGTATGGCAAAGGCAAGGTAGTGGAGGCCGGCGAGGATTTTGCCCAGCCGTTCGTAGTCTCTGGCCAAACGACGGAAGCGGGCTGCCCATGCGAAGCTGCGCTCCACTACCCAACGGCGCGGCAGCAGGACAAAGCCTCGTTTGACCTCGGTATGTTTGACCACCTCCAGCCGCACGCCGTTTTTTGCAGTAGCCTGCGCCGCGTTTTCCCCCGTATATCCCTGATCGACGTACGCCAACTCGATGCTCTCACTGGTAATCTCCTGAACTGCTTCGGCCAGTTTCTCCACCTGCGCGCGGTCCTGTTCATCGGCCGCCGTTACTTGCAAGGCCAGCAGATGGCCCAACGTATCCACTGCCGCGTGAACCTTCGATCCCTTGCGGCGCTTAGCTCCATCGTAGCCGCCACGCGCGCCCGATTCCGGCGTCGATTGCAGCGTGCGGCTGTCGAGAATCATCGCCGTGGGCTGGCTGTTGCGCCCCGCAAACTCGCGCAGAAGAATGCGCAAATCCTCGACCATGATCTCAAAACACCGCGCATCGATCCATCGCCGCATTTGCTGATAGACCACGGTCCACGGAGGCAGATCGTTGGGCAGAAAGCGCCACTGGCTGCCTGTCTTGGCAATGTAGCGAAGTGCGTTGAATACATCGCGAAGCGGATAGTCCCGCTGCGGAGCGTCTTCGCGGCACAGCGCCAGATACGGGGCTACAAACGACCACTCCTCATCGGAAACATCGCTCGGATAGCCCGACCGAACACGTTTTTCCATGCCTCCATTGTCAGCCAACCCAATCCAAACCCTTTATACAAAAGAAAACAAAGGGATAAAGTTAATAACAGGCTCTAGTTCCGGTTTGGAGAAAGAGGTCCACGTCCCAGATACTTGCCCACATCCCAGCCTTCAAGGTTCAACAGTACGCGGATCTTGCGATATCCGTAACGCACTCTTGTCTCAGCGATCTCGCGAATGGATTGATTTCTTGGCATTGCGTGACTGCCCAAGAAGAACGAGCGAGCGAATTGCCCTGATCGGAAAATTCCGTATCCATAGTGTTGGTTCTGCACAGTAAACGAGAACCATCATTCGTTCAGCGGTGCTGGGACCATCCATCCCCAGGGCAACGCGACAATGCCTTCTTCTAGCGGACGCGCCTTGCCGCTGTGCAGCACTACTCCCCTGATCAGAGAAGATTTACGTTTCAAATCTTCGCGGAAGGAGTGAATTCCGGTTGCGTCGTTGGCCGTCACCTGACTGCTCGCCTTGATCTCAAGCGCAACATACTTGCCAGCTTCTTCCAGGATGAAATCTACTTCGTGCCCTGTACGGTTGCGCCAGAAATGCAGCCTGCGTTGCTGGGGATCGAGTGATCGCCAGGTCTCCAGCGTCTGAAACAAGGTTTGCTCCAACCAGAATCCACTATCCATTCTGATCGTTACTTCGGCGGAGGCTCTGATTCCGGCAAGCCAGGCGGCAAGCCCACAATCTGTCCAAAGCAGCTTCGGTGCCTTGACCAGCGCCGCTGAGGGGTTGGTTGCCAAAGGACGGAGGCGCGTGATCATGCATCCGGTCTCCAGCAGATTCAGATACCGGTGCGCGGTCGGGTGGCTGAGCGCCGCATCGCGCGAAAGATCAGCCTGGTTGAGCAGTTTGCCGGTCCGTTGCGCCGCCAGCATCATCAGTCGCTGAAAATCAGGCAGGCTGGAGATTGCACTCAACTGGCGCAAATCCCGTTCCAGATACGTCTGCACATAGGCGGAGAACCACAGGCCACGGTCTGCTTCCGAGTTGATTTCGAGCGCTGGCGGAAAGCCTCCCCGTATCAGCCATCGCGGCCAGTCGCCTGGTTCATCCGGCCATTCGCGCCAATCGAAATCCTTGGCGAACAAACGATCCAGTGGCAACAGCGCGCCTTTGCGCTCCTGCCACTCGGTTGGACAAAACGGGGGTAGATCTAAGTAGATGGCGCGGCCGGCCAGCGTCTCCGCCACCTGCTTCATCAACAGGAGATTTGCCGAGCCGGTCAGGACGAAATCTCCGGCCCTGCGATGGGTGTCAACGGCACGCTTGACGGCAAGCAGAATCTGCGGCGCGCGCTGGACTTCGTCGAGAGTGACTGGACGGGCGGCAAGCAGCGAATCGGGATTGCGCTCTGCCTGATCGAGAATCCCGATATCGTCGAGCGTGAAGTAGGTGCGCGCGGGTTCAAGCACCTGAGTCAGGGTGGTTTTTCCGGTCTGCCGAGCACCCGTCAACACGGTAACAGGCAGGACACGCAGGGCGGCCTGGAGGTTGCTGCTAAACCAGCGCGGCTTAATTCCATCCATATAATGTAATAAATCATTTCACAACGAGAAATGCAATAGAAATCCTCAATTTGTTGCTGTGGACTTGTTGGTTTCTTCTGGCGGGCGCACAAACATCCTTCGCATGACCGATCACGATCCGGTCCAGTACCGGCAGATCGCGTTGCTCGGTCTTCGGCGCAAAGTCAGAGGAAGCCCAAGTAGATTACGGCACCGGGCCGATGATGCGTGCGGCTACTGTAGCTGGACGCATAATGGGAAATACTCGCGCAAACACTCTCAATAGGTTAGGATGCTTATTCGTCCAGAGGTCATGAAATCTGTATACATAATCGCACTACAGGTGTCGCATTGGACGTTTAAAGTGAAATATGGCGCGATCAACGACAGCCCATAGGTGCAAGTGGGATCACCGAGGGTGCGATGGTGCACTATGCTTGATTATCTTGATTGAACTGGGGTGGGCTGAAGCTTCGACTCGACATTTGAATAAGTAACTCGGAATTCGAGGATCATGCTGAGCGGGAACCTCATGTCGAACATTCGCTGTTCCGTTTGGTTTGAAAAATCCGCACTGCAGGGTTCACCTACGCATATCCATCGAAGAAACTCGGCGAGGCCAGCACGGCCCAGATATAATCTCGTAGCCTCACCAAGTGCTATCGTTCGTTGATTGCTCAAATCCGTCGTAGGTCGTGCTGCTTTCGCTACGCTCACAATAAGCTGTAGAACACTCTCTCGGTCAAAACATAAGCCTCGCACTTTCGAAGCCGCAGGCGCTAATGCAGCTCGGATCAGGCCCTTCCTCTCAAATTCCTTTAGGGTTACGCCAGAAAATCCTGTCTTCATTTCCACTTCACGGCAAGTCTGGATGCTGCTGAAGAGATTTC
>JAJZDO010000124.1 GCA_021805955.1 Acidobacteriota bacterium | reverse complement strand
GCCGGGCGGTTCGTCCATGAACGGCATGAACTTATCAGAGAAACCAGGCATCGTTGTCTGGTTGCACCGGGCATCCCGGCACCTTGATAATAGGTAGTCCGGCTTTCGAGCGCCAATTCCATCCCAGATAATCGGCCAACCCCATACACCCGGTCGGATTGCCTTGCATTGCGTGGATTCCGCCATAGGTGGCGCAGGTGCCGCAACCGATTACCGCCAACGCCTTCGGCGCGAGGCGATCGATCCAGTCGCAGGTAAGGATCGGTTGCCCGGTGTCAGGGTTGGTGCCCATTCCGGCCCAGTAACCCTCTTTTTTGATCTTCTCGTTGGGAATTGAGCCTTCCATCACCAGTACGAAAGGATCGAGCTCCCCTTTTTCCGCCTGATAGGAGAACTTCATGAAGTCGTCGCCATTCTCGTATGCCAGCACCGGATTGTGCAGATGTACTTCGGGAAGACCGGGAATGGCCCCGAGCAGAACATCTTCAATGCTCGGCTGTGTGGCTGCAGTGATAGAAACACTATCTCCGTCGCAGCCAAGTCCGGCTGTGATCCAGAGGATATGAACGTCTTTCACGGTTGATGGCGGCTGCATTTTGGCACCGGAGTTAGGCTCGGCCATAGGGCCCTCCTTGTTGCGCAATTTTTTCGTTCATGATGTTGTGCGACGCGGTGATTTGCGTCACCAAGTCCGCAGCTTGGGCCGCTTGATTGGCGATGTTGGAAATCCGTGTTTGTTGGGAATGCAAAATTCGGGCGGCGCCGGAATCATGAAGACAGGCTGGATTTGAAAGGTGATACTGCAGATACACAGGGAGAGAGTTGCTGAGGGGCGAAGCGATGCAGGGTGTGTGACAGATCACACTGCACCTCGCACTTCTCAGGAAAAACGGCTGCAACGCATGCCGAAATTTCGCTTTAGCAAAACTACGCCGCCGATGGTGAAAACGTCAAATTCGGTAGTTCACTGATTCATCCTTGTTCGGGGACTAGCAACTTCCTTCAGTTTGGCCGCAGTAGATTGTATCCGAATGGTGGGATGCGATGTTGTCCAAAATGGTGGCTGATGCTCCAATTGACTGGATTAAATTCCCTTAATACGGGAAATCCATGGGCAGTGCGTGAGCGAGGCTCTGAAATTCACGAGAAGAGATTCGGGCGTAGATTTGCGGGACATCCTCTACGACTGTGCGATCGAAGGTTCCTGGGCCTCAATTTGGCGAATGTTTTATGCCGCAAATGCAAGCCGCAGGGGCGTCGTATCGGTTTGCTCCGGCTGGCATTCAATTTCGACAGGGCGAGTAGATTGTCGGAGCGAAAGTTGCAGACACGAAGCCGATTTGACTTCCAGATAAGCACTAGACCAGTTTCACAGTTGCTGTAATGCGGACATAGCGCTATCCCACCCTAGCTGTGCTAGGGATGGGGCACCCAAACCTTACGCTATCTGTGAAAATGCTCTAGGACTTCCAACCGCCCAGTGTAAGCCGCAAACTCTGAGCCGGACAACGATACGGTACCGCGAAGTAGTGAGCCTATGCCCTGCGGTGCGCGCGTGCTTCGCCGGATGATGCTGTTGGTGCATGTCGATCTCGCAGGTATACTCGCGTTGCGAAGGTGATCGAAGTGCGTTTGAAAATCGTGACTGTTGGGGAACCGGGCTTGCGGGCTGTGTCGCAAGAGCTTTCCGCGGAGCAAATCCGGAGCTCATCGATCCAAAACTTGATTGGATACATGCGGGAGACCCTTCGCGATGCTCCGGGAGTGGGACTTGCCGCACCGCAGGTTGGAGAATCGCTGCAGCTCGCCGTGATCGAAGATAAGGCTGAGTATCAAAAGACGCTTAGCGAAGCGGACCTGATGGAACGCGGTCGAACTGAGGTCCCATTTCACGTCATTGTGAACCCGACAATTGTATGGCTTGGAAAGCCGACTGCGACATACTTCGAAGGCTGCTTGAGCTTGCCAGGATTCACCGCCCTGGTGCCCCGCGCAAGGGAAGTGCGCGTCGCCTGTCTCGATCATCAAGGCACATCTCGGATCATCGAAGCTTCCGGATGGTACGCCCGTATCCTCCAGCATGAAATCGATCATTTGCACGGCAGGCTCTATATCGACCGAATGCATGCACGCAGTTTTTCTTCACTTGAAAATTACACGCGACACTGGAAAGACCAGCCTGCTGAGTCGCTGATCTCTCTTAGTCGGCGCGAGATATAGCGCGGCAATGACCCGGTGACGCATTAGCTCATGATCCGCAACTGTTCCACCAGCGAGTTACGGGGCGCGTTATAGCGACCATCTTCCCCAAGAGCCGGCTGCACAGGTTATTTCTTCTGAAGCTCGCGAATGTGGGAAATGAGACTTTCGATCTGCGGCGAAGTCAAACTGTTGCCGAATGCCGGCATCATGTTTTTTCCTTTGCGAATCACAGTTGCCATCTCGGCGTTACTCAGTTTCTTGACCGTGGGACTGTGCAGGTTTACTACTTTCAATGCAGCACCGGTGGGCGTTCCTTTTCCATCAGCACCGTGACACATAACGCAGCGCGACTGGAACAGCGTGGCTCCGTTGTTCTGTCCAATCGCAACCCCAGACAGGGAGCAAACGACCGCTGCCGCCGAAAAAAATACCGTCAAAAGTTTCATAGAATCTCCTTGTTCATATCGATAGAAATCGTGGATTTGGAGGACAGATGCATTCTTAAATTCTACTGGCACGAGGCGAATTACTGGTCCAGTATGTGGCAGGTATTGCATTCAATGTTAGCTTTTTTTTCGCGGTGGCAATTTACGCAACCGGCCATCGATATGTCCGTTTCCTTGAAGAGCTGTACCCGGTCCGCGACAGGTCCATGGCACTCCTGGCAAGAAATGCCTTGTGCAAGGTGGGTCTTGTGGCTGAAAGAAACAAACGAAGGCAGCTCGTACACACGCACCCACGGAATCGGATCGTTGGATTCGGCGTAGTTCGCAAGTTTTTGGACGCCAGGATCCTTGGTGCCCATCGTCTGGTGACACTGCATACAGAACGTAGCCCGCGGAATGGACAAGGTATCTCCAGAACGCGAAGGAACATGGCAGAACTCGCATGGCAACTTCATCATGCCCGCGTGTTGCTTATGGCTAAATGGAATGGGTTGTACGGGGCCAGGCAACGGGGCTGGCGTGTTGCTTTGTGCAGTTGCGCCGCTCGGTGCGGGGACGCTGTTCTGCGCCGGCGCAGCGGCCGGGACATTTGCAGAGCTTTGTACAGTTACAATCATCGGAGTACGCAAGGCCGGTTGTGTCCAGAAGGCCATTAGCGTGAGCAAAGCAAACATGCGCCATGAGTCCATGACTAGACGTTCCCCTGACGCATCTGTTCCGCCAGATGATCGGCGGCACGCATGGAAAGGGCGAGAATCGTCATGGTAGGGTTCTGCCATCCGCTGTTGACGAAACTGCTGCCATCGACCACATACAGATTCTTGATGTCATGGCTCTGATTCCACTTGTTCAAAACGCTGGTCTTCGGATTGTCTCCCATTCTGCATGTGCCAAGTTCGTGAATGCTGTAGCCCGGAGGGTTGGGATCATAATTCTTTGAGAGCACTTCAAACCCCGCGGCTTCAGCCATTGCCACGCCTGTGTCGACTGCGTCGCGCGACATGTTGAACTCGTTGTCGGTATAACGCGTTTCCACGTGCAGAACAGGGATGTCCCATGCATCCACCACGTTCTTGTCGATGCTGACATGGTGCTCGTAATGCGATAGAACTTGGCCCATCATGCCCATGGAAAAGCCGCTTCCGTCATAGCTGTCCAGCTTCTTTTGCAAGTCAGCTCCATAGGCTGCAAAGTTTCGCGGGTCCATGGATCGCGTGCTGCTCCAAACGTTCAGAGCATAGCCTCCAATGAAGTTCTTTGCTTTGGTGTTGATATTGCGGAAGCGAGGTATCAGCGCCCCGCCTCCCATTAAATCCGGCGTCGCTTTTCCGTCGCGTGCCTCCGGTACAGAGCAGACCACACCGGGACCGTACACGTTGTCGATCAAATAATGGCCAAGGACACCGCTGGAATTTGCCAGTCCGGAGTTCAGCAGCAGTCGTGTGCTCTCCAGGCAGCCCGCCGCCAGAATCACCACCCGCGCATTCACCGACATTTCCCGCCGTGAATGGCGATCGACAAAGAGCGCTCCATTCGCCAGGCCAGTGTTCTTATCCACGGTGAGCTGGCGCACCACCACGTTCGGCACAGCCGTAAACTTTCCAGTTGCGATCGCATCCGGCAGCAGAAGGTTGATTGAGCTGGCCAGTCCATCGCGACCCATGGCGCTGCGCGGCTTGCAGACCGGAACATTCAATTTTTTGCCGGCCGCAATGAAGCGCTGCATGGACCCCGACCAGGGAGTGTCATTGACGACAAAATTGCCGTCGGGATATTGCGGCAGCCCATCCGGGTACCCGCTCACCCGGAAGATTTCTTCCACACGGGAGTAATAAGGCGCCAGGTCGGCCAGGCTGATGGGCCAGTTGTCCCCAAAGCCATCGTGGTCCTTGGCCTTGAATTCATAGTTGCTGAGGCGGAAGGATTGACGCGACCAGAAGAGAGAGCGCCCGCCGAACAGTCGCACCCGCACCCAGTTGTAAGGATTTCCTTGGTCGTATGTGTATGGAACTACCTTTTCATCGACCCATGTGTTGGCGTTAAACTCGGTCGCCTGAAAAACGTGCTCCAGTCGCCCCGGCATGTTAAAGCCCCGATAGGGCAATTCATACGCAGGCTTAAGTTCGCGGTCTTTTTGAAAATCGACGATAGGTCCTGCGTTCAACATCAGGCAGGAAATGCCTTTTTCTGTAAGAACCTTGGCTACCATCCCGCCAGAATGACCCGAACCAATAATCAGTACGTCAGCATGTGTCTCCTTCATGGGAAATTTAGCTCCTCTTCCTACACATACATCTCGATGTCCGGATCGATCGGAGACCAGTAGAGACCGATTCCGGGCGCTCGCTCCCCGGCGGAAGTCGCCGCGATGCTCCAAGTCTGTGAATTCATCGTCGCGGTACGAATATCCTCATGCGCCAGGTTGATGAACTGGGCAAACGGCTCTGTGGGCGGATGGTCACGCATCCAGACTCTCAGCCAAGGTCGCAGCAGCGCATCTGCCTGTTCGGCGTTCACGTCCGCAAAAGGAACCGCAAACCGTTTTTCCGCCTCCGCATTCAGCCGGTCCAACCCTGACCGATACATGTGCTGGCGCTCGGCTGGCGAGACACCGACTAAAAAGTCAATGAATTCTGGCGCACAGGCCTGCGTCGATCCGGGATATCCATTGAGTGGCGGCAGGAGTATGTCGCCAAGTTTGCGTAGCGTCGCCATCTGCCGGACGTCAAAAAAATGCCCTTCTGTCGTTGCAATTGCATCTGGAATAGTGGCGGGAATCGCTGGACTCCGAAAGCCGAAGCTCCCCCGCTGTTCGATGGATCTGGGGGTAGTCTCTATTGCAGGTGGAACCGTCGAAGTGGAAGAAGTTTGCGGCGCTGAGGGTTTCTCTCCAGAAGGAGCCGTTGTGGTCTGCCCGAACATTGATGTGGCTGTCACCGGAACAGCCACAATCGCTTTCACAAAATCTCGTCTGCGCATCGCAATCAGACTAGACTGAGCCCAATGGACAAGTCAATCAATTCGA
>JAJZDO010000648.1 GCA_021805955.1 Acidobacteriota bacterium | reverse complement strand
ATGAGGTTGATGAGTTGGCCGAGACGCTGTTTGTCGAGGCCGGGGCGACCATAATCCTTGGGCAATACACCTTTGAGCGATGGGTTGTCGCGTTCGATGGCGACCATAGCATCGTCTACGATGGTGCCGATCTTCGGTTGCGGAGCGCTGGCCTTCAGATGCTGCCACCGCGCCTCCTTCGGTACCCAGAAGATGTGGGCGGCGCGGTACTCATCGGGGTCTTCCGGGTCTGCACCGTCCGCGCGTTGGCCCTGCAACTCGGAGTGCTTGGCCTCAAAGGCATCCGAGATGTATTTAAGGAAGATGAGGCCCAGGACGACGTGCTTGTACTCCGCCGCGTCCATGTTGTTGCGCAGCGCGTCAGCAGCGGCCCATAGCTTCGATTCAAATCCAAGTGCAGATGTGGTGCTCACGAAACCCGCTTCCTTACTTCTTGCTGCTTGACTCGGCAGTTTGCTTGGAAAGTACCGTTTTACGTCCTGAGCACAGAAGAATCAAGATATTGAGTCGAATGTTACTGCGGAAGACATTTTACTGTTTGCCTTGGCCAAGTTCATCTCTGAGGAACGTCGCCAGCGGCATCACTTCAGTCTTCGCGTCCAACTTGAATCGATCTGTGCCGGGGTAGAGCACAATCTGCCGCGTGGCCTTGATGTCTTCGCAGCCATTGTAAAAGCCTTTGCTGGGCGCGGGGCTGCCAAGGGAGCGCTTGATCTCGATGGCCCAACGCTGCTTCGCGCTGAATTCAATCACCATGTCGATCTCCGCCCCAGCGGAGGTGCGGTAGAACGATGTCCGCACCGTGGGTGGCAGTGCGCTTAGGATGTTCTCGATCAGCATTCCTTCCCAGCTTGGGCCAACCACCGGATGCCCCAGCAGTTCTTCTATGTTGCGGATGCCGAGCAGCGCGTGCAACAGGCCGCTGTCCCGGACATAGACCTTCGGTGTCCGCACCAGGCGTTTCTTCGCATTCGCGGCCCAGGGCTGCAAACGGCGAACCAGCAGCAGGTCCACCATGATGTCGAGGTAGCGCGCGACGGTATGCCCGCTCACTCCGAGTCCACTGGCGAGCTGCGCCGCGTTGAGCATCTGCCCCTGATTGTGCGCCAGCATCTGCCAGTAACGGCGCAACGTCTCCGCCGGAATGCGCGGGCCGAGCGCGGGTACATCGCGTTCAAGATACGTTTGGATGAACGCAGAGCGCCACGCGAAGCTGTCCTCGTCGCTGGCGGCAAGAAAGCTGTCCGGGAAGCCGCCGCGATTCCAAAGCTGGTCAGCCGTACCAATTCCAGAAGCGGCAACTTCAGCCACGGAAAATGGAGTCAGTTCCTCGTAGGCAATCCGTCCGGCCAGCGTTTCCGCAGACTGCTGCAAGAGGTCAATGGACGCGGAGCCGAGCAGGAGAAACTGGTTGTTGCGTTTGCCTTTGCGCCGCCGCTGGTCGATCAGGCTTCGCAGAGTAGCGAAGATACCGGGCAGTCGATGGATTTCATCGAAGATGACCAACCGATCTGCGTGCTGCGCGAGGTAGAGTTCCGGCTCGGCCAACTTCGCGCGGTCAGACGGCAGCTCCAGGTCGAGATAGAGCGCCTGCGTGCCAAGTTCTTCCGCCAGAGCGTGCGCGAGCGTGGTTTTGCCCACCTGCCGGGGGCCAAGCAAGGCCACGGCTGGAAACTGCTGCAAGAGCTTTCGCAACTTCGGCTGAGCAAAGCGGGAAATCATACCTTGTAATTATGCCATAATGATACATAATTGCGCGATTGAAAGCCATCTGAGTGCCGAGGCGATTTTTCATCAAGTAACATGAATTTCGACACCGCATGGTCTCGGATACGCAATGCTGCTGAATACCAAGGCGTTTGTCAGTTCCGATCCGTGCCTTTGGGCGTAGCTTATGTATGAAGGAGAGATTGAATGACTTCATATATTTACAGTTCCAGTGGAGCTGCTGTCGGTTTTGTTAAAGGCAAGTACATTCACGTGCTAAACGGTGACGCCGTGGGGCAGCTTCAGGGCAGTCATGTCCATATGCTTTCAGGCGCATATGTCGGCGAACTTTACAAGGACATGGTTGTAGACAGAGGACTTGGTGATTACGGGGATATCGGGAATCCTGGCATCCCTGGCAATCCGGGCAACCCTGGGAATCCAGGCAATCGCGGCGCCGTGAACTATGGCTACCGGGATGTGTTTCACAAGCTGTCGCAATAGCCCTATACCCGCTGATTCTACTTTGAGGCTGCCAATCATTTCATTATCGAACGAGCAGCTTATCCTCTACAGATTGATAAAATCACCCCAATGCGTTTAGCGTTACTAGTCCAATCGCCAGTCAGCGAATAAACTTTTGGCATGAGCGTCACCCTGCAATAAAACGAGAAGTACCGAAATTTCGTCAACGGAATTGCCAATGAGCACTATAGCCTGATGATGCCATGTCCGATCCAAAAGACCATCACGTCATTCCCAATTGCTACCTCAAGGAGTGGTGCGATCCGGATACACCTGACGGCCATACGCCGTATATCTGGAGGATCAGCAAGGACGGCAAGACGAATCGAAGAAAAGCGCCAGAGAAATCATTCACCTCGCGGCATCGGTATAGGATGTCTTTCCCCAACGGAGACCAGACACTGTTCGTGGAAAACACTCTTGGCCGAGTAGAAAACGACTTCGTCGGTGTACGTGAGAAGATAAAGAAAAGACAGCCTATAGACACCGCTGATCGGCTAACGATCTGCCTCTTCACTGCTGCGATGCAGTCTCGCACGATTCGCGCTGGCGAGAATTGGCGCAAGTCGTCTGGCGAGCTGCACGATCTGACAGCAGCAATGGAACAGCAATATGAGACGAACGGCAGAGCATCCGATCAGGCAAAGTACCTGCGGGATAATGCACACCAGTTACTTGTGCTGATGAGCCTTGAGCAACAGACCCCGCTTTACATGCAGATGGAGATGTCAATTTGCATGGTGGAAGACGAAAAGATGCTCATCACGTAGGATTCTCCGTGCGTGTGGTTTAACTCCAAGGCACATACGTTTCCACCCGCGTACAGAAGCCCCGGGCTGTTGCAGAAGGACATTGAGGTGCGGCTGCCACTCACACCGAAGTATCTATTGCTGTTTTCGCATGTCGATCATGGCCAGTATGTGAATATCGGCGGAAAGATTGTGGATGAACTAAACCGTATGACGCGCCTTCATTGCACCAATGAGTTTGTGTCGTGGAAGGGCGAAACTGTACCCTACTGGTTCACGACTCTGGAACTGCCATCGGATGCCTGGGAGAAGACGGACGAGGGCAAGGAGACGTTGAAACGGCAGGCAGAGTGGGATGCCATGCGCGCCGAATGGGAACAGAAAACAGGGCGGAAGCCTTAGCGAGCTGCCGCCGATGACTCTGGTTGCAGATATGAAGAGAAGCTCGCTCTGCTGTTTGTTCTGACCGAATGATCGCCCCGATTGGCCTAAAATTGCCGAGCCACTAATTGGGAGGCGGATTATTACTCACAACTCGGCCAGTATTTACGAATTTGCTTGTCCCACGAAAGTAAGCGGAATCTCAATTGGCGAGAAACGGCCATTGCACTCAGAGAAGTATTCTTTCGATTCTCTCCATCTGAAAGTACGGGTAAATTTCTGTCTCACTGCTACATCGACTGGTCGATTCCCACGGTGGACGTGCTCTGGCCAATATTCAGTGATGGCGCGTTGTGGGCGAACTCGATTGCGGATGCCTTGGATATGTCGTTGCTGAGGTTCCTGGCCAGCGTCGATGCGTCATTCGTATAAATCTGGGCGTCAAGTCTTGCGCGTGAGACCGACACATAGGCAAAGCGGGAGTTGATGAGGTCGGGGTGCGTTTCCGTGTCGATGTTGATGAGGACACGGTCGGCAGTGAGTCCCTGGGAACTGTGGCTGGTGACTGCGTAGCCATGATCGAAATGCCGAATCCTGGAAGAATCGAAATCGATCTTCCTGCCACTGTCGAGACGGACAGAAAGCAACCCATCCTCGGCGATCCGGTTGAGCGTACCCATCTCTCGATTGGAGACGCCGAGTCTCTTGTCGGGCGCGGTGAACTGAATCCGGTCGCCCACCGCGAAGTCCCTTTCCATTTCCCGGTACACGCTGACACCGGTGAGACGCTTCGGGTCATAGGTCACTCGCTCACCGGAAACTTTCTCTACAGTGACAAGATTTTCTTTTGGGTTTGTGGAGACAACGCGGGCATAGCTGCCGCCTTCGATTTCGAGCGCGGCACTCCCGCGCGAATAGCGCAGGATGTCCTCCGGGCTATAACGTCCAGCCCACTGGCGGTCTGCGCCGGTCATGTCCTGGCGCGGAACCAGAACGCGCAGAGCATGATCCACGGAGTCCACGATGCCTTTCGCCTGTAGCTCCTGCCGGACGGCCTGATTCAATTCGCGGCGGGATGCGTTGTCCGGGGAGACGATCAGCGTGTGCTCTGGATTCTCGGCATAGTTTTTCGCAATGGCCTGGACACGCTCCTGTGTATTGCGGATTTCCGTCACTCGTCCCTGGTTCTGGAGTGCTTCCAAGCCACCTGCTACGTTGCCAACGGATAGCAGCTCGACGGCGGCCTTCAACTCCGGGTCTTTCTGGCGCACGATCTGGTCGAGCTTTACCGTGTGCATTCCAGCCTCCTGCAATTGCTGAAAAGGGCGGCCAGCTTCGACCGCCTGATGCTGGCGCGTATCGCCAATGAGGATGACGCGGTCCTGGGAACCAAGACGGTTCAGAAAATCACGCATTTGGTTGGTGCTGGCAAGGCTCGATTCATCCACAAAGTACAGCCGTCGTTCCTGGACTTCCTGACCTTGCTGGCCGCGAGCGAGAAAACCCTGCAACGTGCCAGCATGGATACCGGACTCCTCAAGCTGCTTCGCGGCGCGTGAGGTCGGAGCAAGACCCTCGACCTGATATCCGGCGAACTCCGCTCCCGTGCGCACTGCAACCAAGGCCGTCGTTTTGCCCGCGCCGGCGACGCCTTGAATACCCTGAACCTGGTCACGAGAGGTCAACACTTCCTTGACGACTTCTTGCTGGCCTCGGTTGAGGTGGGAGTGCTGCTCGATAAGGGCCAAGGCATCTCGACGCGAAAAAACCGGCTCAACCTGATTCTGTCCGTCGCGCATCCGGCGGACAATTTCACTTTCAGAGGCGATGGTCTGGGCCGTCGTAAGCTGGCGGCCTGTTTGATGGAGGCCACTGGCGATGGTGACAAACTCCCCGGCGGCATGGCGAGATTCAAGATTGGCGCGAACCTGAGCGTAAGGGACTTCGCCCATCGCACGGCGAAGCGCGTCGCGCATAAGCAGGCGTTCGTCTACGACGGCCTCCCGCTCGAAGTTCTTGCTGCGGGCGAAGGTAATGGCCTCCTGCGCTCGTTGCGCAGTGTTGATAGAAGCATCGAGATGCTGAGCACGTTCCCGCGCTGCCTGGACAACTGCATCGGCCTGGTTCCCGAAGTCTGCCGCCAGCCGCCGATGCGCTGCGAAGACCTCCTGTGGAGTCAGAATCTCCTTGCGGTCGCGTGTCGAATGCGCGGCAATCTCTGCCGCTTCCTTGCTGTTGTGGCCTGCTTTTTCGAGGTACTCCCGAATCTGCTGGCTGCGTGGACTGGAGGCGTCGAGATACTCTCGCGTATAG
>JAJZDO010000593.1 GCA_021805955.1 Acidobacteriota bacterium | reverse complement strand
ATTGAAGCGCCTGGGCAAGCGGACCTACCGCGAGCTGCTGGGCGCGGTGCTGCAGGACGACACGCTGTTCGCCGGCTCCATCGCCGACAACATCAGTTTCTTCGACCCGGAAGCGACGCCGCTGCGCATCGAGGCGGCGGCGCGGCTGGCGCAGATCCACAGCGACATCGTGGATATGCCGATGGGCTACCACAGCCTGGTCGGCGACATGGGCTCGACCCTGTCCGGCGGCCAGCGCCAGCGCGTCCTCTTGGCGCGGGCGCTGTACAAGCGCCCCAAGATCCTGCTGCTGGACGAGGCCACCAGCCATCTGGATATCGCCACCGAGCGCGCGGTCAATGCTGCCCTCCAGCGCCTGCAGATCACCCGCATCGTGCTGGCGCACCGGCCCGAAACCCTGGCCAGCGCGCAGCGAATCATCGACCTGTCCAAACTCAGGGAACCGGCGGATAAACCCCGCCGGACCCTCGCGACCGCTCCGCAGTCCTGAGGCGGGGCTTCAACTGGAGAAGCATGATGCGTGAACTGACGAAATCTGAAACAGAGTTTACTACCGGAGGAATAACGGCATCTTCTGGAGGCCCTGGCACAGTTCCTTATGCCCCTTGGGGGCCCACTGGTAGCCTGACAGCGACTAATTACACACCTCCATTTGCAAATATAAACTTCTCTTCAATTATATCCAATGAGGGCGCAAGTTCGACAATATTTTATCTCTTGACTAATAATTCTAATGACGTTTTTAGCGGCTACACAGTTGGAGCCGGGATTGACTTCTCACAAATGTCCGAACAGCAGATAAATTCAATGTTCGGAAATATTTTAACACCAGGTCAATTAGCAGTAGCCGACCAATATTCAGCTACTGCTCTAAGGGCGAACAACGTTGCTCCCAATGAAACTAACGCATGGCTGCATAACTCCGGGCTCCCTGCGCTTAGCCTGACACCGCAGCAGACGTATGAGATAAACCTTACGGTGTACAATTTAACTTTTAATACCTTAGCAAGCGAGTATTATTCCGCTACCGGCAACACGTATGCCAGTTTACCATCAGCGGCCGCCACTGTAGGTGCAGATTTAGCCATCAATATTGGACCTAATTGGCTTCAAGATAAGAAGAACCCATTGGTAATGCAGGCTGCCAAAGATTTTGAAGCTGGAAATTGGAACGCGTTCGCTAATGATTTACTGCAACTGCCTTACAATAAAAGTAGGATGAAAGCTGATGCCAACTTGATTTTTGGCTTAATAGGCGCGCCATATGTTTCAACGTCAGGTTCAACGAGCGGGACATCGCTCAATTCCATGCCATCATACTGGAACAATTATGATCCGACATGGTATGGATGGTGGGATTATGAATGGGTTCAACCCCAGATTAATGGACAAAATGCTGGACCGCCCGTTCTAGTTCCTATCCAAGGCTAAATTCACCAGGGGCTCGTCTCTAGCTCCATCAGTAGATTTAAGATCGACGCAGACCATTTTGCCAAAGCGCTCTTGTCGAGGTTCGTAGCTATGAGCGCACATGCCCGATTGCGCAAAGGTATGGATATCACAATTGCCGGACATATCCATTGCCTGCTGAGTTGGTTCAGTGCCGAGGCTACGTGTGTCGTGGGGTACCGGGAGCTTGGGTTGCGGTGCCAATGAATTGAGTTGTTGATCGACGTGAGGCGCGTTTGGGTTTGCTCCAGACTCACTGTGCACTGGTGAGTCCAGAATGTTCTTGTTCATCGTGTACGGCCGAAACTTGAAGAGGATGTAGAAATGAATAAACAATTGGTGCTATTTATTACCATTATCTTGCTCAGCGTGATATACAAAGATTCATACGCTTATCAAATTTCTTCCGGCATTAACGATTTGAAATTGCGACCACATTGTACGGGCAACATTCTGTCGGCACGCGCTGGAATTTTTAGTTCGAGCGGCAGAATTTATGCTCTTAAAACTCCTAACATTTACAATAGCGCATCATTTATTGATGCCGTCAAAAATCAGGAAATCATCGTAACCTATAGCTCTGTCAAGGATCATGTTTGCATTCGCACGGTGTCCTCGTTGGGCCACAAAAGTCTTGCGGCAATTATACCTAGTCGCTTCGTGAAATATATAAGCTATACGCCAAAGTTGGCTTCATGGGTTGGGACGTGGTCAGACGGACCTGCCAAAATCACGGTTACAAGAAATGGCGGGTCTCTTTCTTTCGACGGCGTGGCTCATTATGCGCCGCAACAACACTCAGGCAGTTTCAGTTTCAACGCCATTCCCAAATACAATTTTGTCAGTAACATTAAGGGTTTAAAAATGACCAATGCCAGTGACGTAACCGCAAACATAGAACTAAATCGATCTCAGTGCGCGGTTGGAATAAGGAAGGTCTATAACGTCATTTACGTGGCAAGCAATATGGGTTGCGGTGGACTTAACGTTACATTCTCTGGTGAATACCAAAGATTTGAAGATCCTGATTCGCACTGAAGTTCAGCTGCTGGACGAGGCCACCAGCCATCTGGACGTGGCCACCGAGCGCGCGGTCAATGCTGCCATCCAGCGCCTGCAGATCACCCGCATCGTGCTCGCGCACCGGCCCGAAACCCTGGCCAGCGCGCAGCGGGTGATCGATCTATCAACACTCAGGGAATCCGCAGGCCCGACGCCTGCGGGACAACGTCCTTCGCCGCGCGGCCCTGGCGTGCGGCCCAACGAGGAGCAGTGTGATGCGTGAATTGACCAAAGCCGAGCAAGCAATTCCCACAGGTGGCGGTGGGGCTCAACCCATGCCGCCCGTGACGGTTATAGGCATGATGGATAGTTATCAGAGCACTAATGGCAGTGTTTTCTCTTTTGGCGGAGTTGGCGGTACTGGTATTAATGTATCAGACAAACCGTTATTTCTTAAAATTCTGGGCGAATACGACTATGCGAAATCATATTTTGACACGAATCCACAGGACGTTCCAACGCTCGGAACGGTAGAGGTGACTGCCGCAAACGTAAATGTGGGACAAATTTGCTATCTGGAAGCACAACATGTTACGAACGGATTCGATCCGGTGATGTACAACGACGGGTCTGGCAATCCAACCATCGGCTGCGGTTTCAACTTGCACGATCCCGCTGCGAAAAATTTCTTAGCACAAACCGGCGATCCAACGCTTATCGCACTCCTAGATCCCTACGTCGGCCTCACTGTTGCTGAGGCCGCCGCGAAGGGTTTAGCGCCTGTGTACATTTCACAAACACAGGCGGATGAACTGGCGCAGGTCACCATCCAGGATTCCATCAACGAGGTTTCCAGCATGGTACCCAATTTCAACTCGCTTCCCTCGGCGATCGCCACGGCTTTGGTCGATGCCGACTTCAATCTCGGTTTGCCGAGCTTCCAAACACTTGTCGGGGCGTATGTAAAAAGCGGCGATTGGAACGAAGTCGCGTCGATACTGTCGTCCCAAGCCGGTCAGTCCAGTCTGATTGCTGACGGCAATGCGATTTCTGCATATCTCAATGCGGCACATGGCAATGTGGGGAATGGCGGCGGCCAAGGCGGATCGAGCCGGTTCGCTGTTATCGGGCACCATACTATCACGCGCGATTGACAAGATCGTGCGAACCGATCGAATGACAACGGGAGTGCAGTCATGAAAGTGAGCGAGGCTGCTTACGGCGTCTGGGTAATCGTTGCCGCCGCATTGTTCTTTTATCCGGTCCCGCGTGCACAGGCCGCGCCGATACCCATCGTCCCTTCACATGTTCGTTTTGTCACGTCGCATGTACGCTTTCGCGAATCATGGCAGGGTCAGATGATGGCGTTTACGGATGGCAGTGCCGTGGAAATTCTTAATCCAGGGTTCAAGATAAAATTGCCGGAGTGGAAAGTGGGCACCAGGCTCGAAATCCTGTTCAATCCCACGCAGGGTGTGAGGGTCTTCAACCCGAAAACACACCAAACGTTCCAGGTTCTCGAACTCTACAACCGGCCGCATCCGATCGATTTGTGGCTGCGCCGCTGCGAAACGAAATATATGTCAAACAGCGGTGACGAAGCGTGTCTATCTCACGCTGAAACCATGTGGGAACAGTTGATCTCGTTCGATTACAATCTGGTGTTGCACAATGAAACGCCCGGAGCAACACTCGCTGGGTTTAAGAAAGCGCTGTTGGCGAACGAGCAGGACTGGCTGGCATACCGGCGCTCTTTTTCAGAAGTGGTGGAAAACTCATTCGCAATGTGGGGCACCAGCTGGCCCATTTATGCGGGACAAGTTTATGACAACATGCTTCGCAACCAGGACCGCATCGTTTTGTCCCTACTGGGCACGGTGATGCCGTTTAGTACGGGCGATACCCATTATTCACCCCGGGTTCCCAATTTGCGTTGATTACGTATCTAGCATTCCTGCGCAACCAAGATCGGACCTGATTCGCGCTGAAGTTCAGCCGGCGGGGCTTGCGGGCATGGCGCGCAAACGCCGCTCGGGCCAGGCTTTGCAGCGGGCTGCGGCCACCAGCAAGCGGGGCACCAGAATCTTGAGGTCGAAACGGCGGTTGAAACGCCAGGCGGCCTCGGCGAGGTAACGATGCGCGTAGGCAGCGAAGCGAAATGCGTGATAGGTGCCGTCCAGCGAGCGCTTGACGTTGCTGAGCACCGTGTTGACCCAGCGCATGCCACCGGCCTCGGTGGCGGCGCGCCCGCCCTCGCTTTCGATGCCGGTGTGCGCATGACCGGCTTCGATCACGGCGCGGAACGCACCCAGCCCATCGCTGTGGACCTCGGTTTCCGGGCGCAGGTGCAGCCGCGTCCACTCCGTCAGCGCCCGGGTGGTGAAGCCAGCAACAGATGTGATCACCGCATGCAGTGGATGGCTCTCCTCAGAGAGTTCCACGGCGATGACGAAAGGGCGCTTGTTCTCCGAGCCGCGCCCCGGTTTGCCGCCGTTGCTCGCCGCCCAAGAACGTCACCCCGGGCGAAGACCCGGGGTAGGCATCATCGATCTGCACGAGGCCGCCCAACTGGCGCCCCGCCTCACGCTCGGTCATCGCCTGCATCAGCTTGTGCTTGATCCGCCACGCGGTGCGATAGCACACGCCCAAGTGCCGCATGAGTTCCAGCGCCGCCACGTTGGTTTTGCTCTGGGTCAGCAGGTAGAGCGCCAGGAACCACGTCCGCAGCGGCAACTTGGTGGCCTCGAAGAGCGTGCCGCTGAGCAGCGTCGTCTGGTGCCGACAGGCCGAGCATTGCCACATCCGCTCGCCATGCCGATTCGCGCAGCGACCGTAACGCCGGCCGCCGCAGCGCGGACAGACAAATCCTTTCGGCCAGACTGTTGCAGAAAGCCGGCCAACGACAGGCCGGGTTGAGGCGCTTTTCAACAGCCGTAGGCTGGTCAACTGGATGCGGTTCATCGCCATGAGTCTTGCCTCCTCGTCGCGGGGGGCTCAGCATCCGCGCGACCCGTCGCACAGGCTGCGACCTGGGGTTGTAAGCCGGAACCGCCGAAATTTCCGTCGTCCGTATGGACGATCAACCGGCAAGCTGCTTGATGCGCTCGGCCAAGCGTCCGAACGCTTCGTTCACGTGCTCCAATGCCTTGGGTTCAACGCCCTGCGCATGTAGAGGGTTGGCAGGGATTCATGTAAAAAACGGTTCTTCCGGGTTTTGCATGGGATAG
>JAJZDO010001042.1 GCA_021805955.1 Acidobacteriota bacterium | reverse complement strand
GATCGGACCATTCGTCGGCAGTGAGTGAAGAGACGACGAAGCGCGGGTTCTCTCCTTTGTCCAGATACTCAGCCTTGGCGACCACGCGCCGCTCACGTGCCCAGATCTTGCGGGTCTGGTAGGCGAACTCGGTAAAGACGCGCGCCGCCATTCGTTTCGGCTACACCGCCAGATAGCCATCATGTCCACACAAATCCAGGGAAAGCGGCATTCTGAGTTTCCAGTTTCCCTTGCTATGCATCCTAACTGTAGTGGCCCTAAAGATGTGCATGGCGTCGGGCGATCCTGCTTCAACCGCTCCATCGCAATTGGTTTCACGTCAACTCTGCGTATGCTCCGATATCGTCAGAAATTCTCCAGGATTTTCACTCACAGCTTCATCTTTGACCAGCGCTGCTGTTACAAATCCTCTGAGATGAAATCGATGGAGCGACGTTGCGGGCCTAACATGGCAGGAATAGCATCGGCGTAGAGTATCTGGTGGGTCGCCGGGTATCGACAGGTGTCACTATTTGGCGATCGTACCTAGTTAGACCGCACTCCACACCTCGCATTGCAAGGAAACTATGATGGAATTCCACATTTCGCGCAATGCTCGCGATCGCTACCGGGTCAGAGATGCCCTTTTCAGCTTTGTCGGCAACGTCATCTTCGCTGACCTGCGCGCCTGCCGCGATTTTGCCCATCGGATGAATGCAGTACGCGCTTCCGGAAACGATCCGTCACAGATCGTTCATCCGGGATCGCTGTTCGCAATGGGGCTGATTGACGAGGTGAGCCACGCATTGGTGGCGCAGTACCGTCGCGACCGAGACCCGGAGGTGACAAGGGCCGCTCTTGATTGGTTTGCCGCACGAATTGGTGAAGATGACCTGGACAAATTGCTGCGTGGTTTTGTGCAGGAGTTTCCCTCGGTCGGCATCTATCGTGGACAAGTCAGCCTCGAGGAATGGCTGGAAGGTTCAACGGATAGCCTGACGCATCGTGAGGCGGTCCTTGAAGAACTTATCCTCCTCTGGCTGGCGAACCAGAATCCTGCATTTCAGCCGTTTCGTGAGCTCTATGACGACACCCGGCTGGCCGAGAGCACCGCTTACAAACAGGTCACGGCGGAGCTCGGCGACTATTTCGCGACACGTCCGGCGACAGAAAAGGGGCATGGGAATTTGCTTGACCTGTTGCGCGCGCCGGTCGTAGCAGCGCCAAACTCCCTGGCTGGACAACTGGCGTGGATTCGACAAAACTGGGCGCGCTTCCTGGGCGAGAAGTTCCCTAGGCTGCTGCTGGCAGCCGATGTACTGAAGGAAGAGGAAATCGCAATCTGGATGCGGTTTCATCCGCCGTCGGAACATGGACAGCAGAACAAGTTCCAGATGGGGAAGACATCGCAAGTCCCCGTTTACGATCGGTCTGCGGCACAGCGGGTCATCGACCCGGAGTACGAACGTTTCAGTCAGGATCTCGACTGGATGCCGAATGTGGTGATGATTGCGAAGAGCACCCATGTGTGGCTCGCGCAGATGTCAAGACAATATGGCCGAGCCATCGAGCGGCTGGATCAGATTCCGGACGAGGAGTTGAACCTACTTGCCTACCGCGGCATCAATGCACTGTGGCTGATCGGAGTCTGGGAGCGCAGCCGCGCTTCGCGGACGATCAAGCAGCTTTGCGGCCAGTCAGAGGCTGGGGCGTCTGCTTATTCGCTGGAAAGCTACAGGATTGCAGATGATCTCGGCGGCGATCTTGCCTATCGCAATTTGCAACATCGGGCAGCGATGCATGGCATTCGACTCGCAAGCGACATGGTGCCAAATCATTTCGGCATCGATTCCGAGTGGGTGATCCATCATCCTGAACGCTTCCTGTCTCGGGGGGATTTGCCCTTTGCGTATAGTTTCAACGGACCGGATCTTTCGCATGATCCGAGGGTCGAGATCAAGATTGATGACCGCTACTATGATCGCAGCGATGCAGCGGTCGTTTTTCGCCGGCGGGACAACTCCTCCGGACATATCGAATACATCTACCACGGTAACGATGGGACGAGCTTCCCCTGGAATGACACGGCACAGCTGAACTATATGCGTGCGGATGTCCGTGAACAGGTCATCCAGACCATCCTGCACGTAGCGCGACTCTTCCCCATCATCCGTTTCGACGCCGCGATGACCCTGGCGCGACGACAGGTGCAGAGACTCTGGTTTCCACTCCCAGGCAGCGGTGGCGCAATTCCATCGCGGGCGGAGTCCAGCATGACTCAGGAGCAGTTTGACGCATTGATGCCCCAGGAGTTCTGGCGGGAAGTCGTGGATCGAGTTGCGGCGGAGGTTCCCGGCACGCTTCTGCTGGCAGAAGCATTCTGGCTGCTGGAAGGCTATTTCGTGCGAACGCTGGGAATGCATCGTGTCTACAACAGTGCGTTTATGAATATGCTGCGCGACGAGGAAAATGAAAAATACCGTTCGGTGATAAAAAACACGATTGAATTCGACCCGGACATCCTCAAACGCTATGTCAACTTCATGAGCAATCCAGACGAAAGAACTGCCATCGATCAATTCGGAACTGGAGACAAATATTTCGGCGTGTGCACCCTGATGGCGACGTTGCCCGGACTGCCAATGTTCGGTCATGGGCAAATTGAGGCCTTCACGGAAAGATATGGGATGGAGTACAAGAGACCGCGTTATGAGGAAACTCCCAATGAGTATCTGGTCGAGCGGCATCAACGAGAAATTGCTCCGCTGCTGAGGGATCGGGCGCTATTCGCCGAGAGCATGAACTTCGCACTGTTCGACTTTTATACGGACAACGGCACCATCGATGAGAATGTGTTCGCCTATTCTAATCGGCTGGGCGATCGCAATGCATTGGTCATCTACCACAACAAGTATGCGAACACAGAAGGAACGTTGAATCGATCGGCAGCTCGTGCAGACAAAGATTCCCGTGCGCTGTACCAGACGAATCTATACCAGTCGCTCGAAATTGCCTCTGGCGATGGATTGATTCTTGCTTTTCAGGATACCGCGACGGGCCTTCACTACCTGCGGCATTCGACCGAAATCACCGATCGCGGTCTCCGCATCCATTTGCGGGCGTATCAATACCATGTCTTTCAGCATTGGCGGATACTGCATTCCACGGACGAGCATCCTTGGGAGTTGCTATGCGACGAGTTGAATGGGACAGGGGTATGGAGTCTCGATGATGAGTTGGCCAAGCTCAAGTTGCGCCCTGTCCATGAAGCGCTGCGCTATGCGCTGGACCCGGAGTTGCTAGGCCGTTTCGCCGGCGACATCGAAGAATTTGCAGCCGAGCCAACGCTGACTGCGTCGTCGAAAATCCGTGCTTCGGAGCAGAGCGGCAAGACGATCGATGCCCTGAAGAATCGCGCAGAACTGTTCTTTCTGGAGGCGAGCGCAGCGATCAACAAGGACCAGCTCCAATCCCAACAGGAAATCCCGGCAACCGGGAAAACCTGGACTCTTGATCGCTCGATGAAGCCTTCTACTGTGGCCGAGGCTGCGAAGACCTATTCGAAGTTATTGTTTGCGGCGACAAAGGTTCCGCAACTGGAGAAAATTGTCGCCCAAGGGGTAGCACTGGATTTGCGCGTCACAGATCCCGGTCCCAATCCAAACGGTCACCCGGGTTCAGCTTGGGCACCGGTCGCAGCCTGGTGTCTTCTCCGAGCCTTCTCTGACATGCTTCCAAAAGAAGATGCCGCCGAGATCTTCGACCGGCTTTACATGCGCACTGCATTGTCTCAGGTGTTCAGTTCGCTCGGGTTTAACGGCGAGGAGGGGTACAGGGCGGCAGCACGCGTCCGAATCTTGCTGGTCAATACAAACAATGCAACAGAAATTCGCTGGACTGATCCAGATGTAATCTGGCTGACCTGTCTGCATGAGGTAGGCGGTTATCAGTACTTCAATCAAGAAGCCTATGAACAGCTTCTGTGGTGGAATTGTTTGCCTCGCCTTGTTGATCCTGCGACAAAAGGCGAGGGTACAAAGCGCGCTGAAACGAAAATCGCAATTCTCGATATGACTCACGCGTTGGAGGCAGCAATGCAGGCGGCAAAACGCGCTGGTTACAGGTTGGATTTACTTCTGAAGGACCCTACAGGAAGCTCCGTCGACGGATCTGAACAAGTTTGAACGATGCTGGCTGCGCCGATGACGCCGTTCCTGAGTTCGCGGCGGTGAGGCGCTCGTGGTCTGAGCGTCACTCCATTTGGGGTAGCTGGTGTGGAAATGAGTCGCGAACGACACCACGATGAGCAGTGCGATCAAAAACCAGCAATAGTGCAGCCCTACTTTGATCCTTTTTCCGGCAGTTGAACTATTGAAAGCGTCTCGAACGATAGACTGGGAGCGGGTTTAACCGTGCTTGGAGATGTCACCCGATGGGTGAGTCGGCGAAGGCAGAGATTTCCGTCTGCAGTCCTGAGTTGGAGTCGTTTTCAGTGGAGACGCCGGGTGGCCGCATCCACATTCGCTGGGGCAACCAGGCCAGCGTCACGCCCAATGCCCAACAGACAACGCTCTATCTGAGGACAATGCGCGCTGCCCGGATAGCCCTTATGCTGTTCATCGCCAATATCCGTGTCGCTCTTAGCCATGTAAGGAAAGTTGCGGAGCAGTCGCCCGCAACGGACAGGTGAAAGACGCTGCTGGACTACATCGTGGCCAGAATCATTCCGCATAGGCCCCGAAAACTTCTCAAAACATGTGCACTTCTGGCTAGCGACTGCGGTTTTTAGGTTGATTCTGAAAATTCGACCGAGCCTGATCTGACACTCGTCTACACGGCATACCGTTTGCGAGTGAAACCGACCGACACCGTGTCTGAAAGCCATTCCGGTCGAATTGTCGGGTTCCGATGAGGGACGCATGTCGATAGGGAAAAACTTTGAAACATATGCCCGAATAGGAAGTCTTCAAGTGGAAACTTTCACCGCTGCGTGGAAGGAATACCATATCAACTGATGAGTCTTTTCTTCGCTACCGGATCGCCTACCACAGAGTTCTCACCCGGGGAAATAAAGGCGAGCCTCTTCGCCGCGCTCGACAAGCTGGGCCCACGCAAGAAGGTTCTAGCCGTGCCCCCTGACTACACCCGTATGCACTCCATGAGTGGCATTCTTACTGAGTACGCCTGGGACTATTACGGACAAGCTCTAACCGATATCCTGCCCGCCCTCGGCACACACAGTGCAATGACAGGCCACGAAATTCAGACCATGTTCGGCCCCGTGCCGCACAATCTCTTCCGCGTCCACGATTGGCGCAATGACGTGGTCACGCTCGGCGAAGTGCCAAGCGAATTCATCCTCGATGTCAGTGAAGGCAAGCTTGACTATCCCGTGCCCATGCAGGTCAACAAGCTGCTGCGAGACGGCGGCCACGACCTCATCCTCTCCATTGGGCAGGTTGTGCCCCACGAGGTCGTCGGGATGGCAAACTTCAACAAAAACATCTTTGTCGGTACCGGCGGGGTTCTCGCCATTCACCGGAGCCACTTCCTGGGTGCTGTCTACGGCATGGAGCGCATGATGGGTCGCGCCGTCACTCCGGTGAGACGAATCCTCAATTACGCCAGCGACCACTTCGCCCAGAACCTGCCCATCGTTTACGTGCTGACTGTTGTCAGTAAGAATGCTGCAGGCCAACTCGTCGTC
>JAJZDO010000808.1 GCA_021805955.1 Acidobacteriota bacterium | reverse complement strand
GCCGCAGACATTCAGGCTCCAGTTCAGAGCAGAGAGCTTCAATACCTTTAATCAGGTGAACTTCGCGAATCCAAACGCCTGTGCGAACGCCGGGTCGGCGTTTGGCCAGATACAATCCACCGTGGCGCAGACAAGACGGCAACTTCAGCTTGCATCGAAGCTCCTTTGGTAGGTGGATGGCGTGTGGAGATGCGCACCGCTTCTCCACACGCCATCCACAGGACAGTAATCCACTCGCATGAAGCGACAGTCGCAATGGCGAGACTACTCGTGACTATGTAGGGCTATATACTTCAGAATTGTTTATCGAGGTCATATCGATGAGGGCTTTCATAATCGCGTCAGTAGCCAGCGTGTGTTGTTTTATAGGGCAGGCACAGACTGTGTCTCCGCTATTTGCTCGGGGTTACACTGTCATTCCGGAGCCGCAAAAGGTCTCTTTGGATGGGCCCGACGTTACCTTCAACCAGACGTGGCAGTTGAAACTCGACAAAGGCGTTGCCAAAGATAACGTTGCGGTTGATGCGTTGCGTGAGGACCTTGCCAACAGATTTAACGTGCGACTCGGCGCCACCGGCGGCACGGGAGGCACTGTCTCCCTGCGTATTCGTCCAGGAAGTGTGCCCATTGGAACTGCGGTGGATCCCAATAAGGGATCATTGGAGGAGCAGGCGTATCGGATCGATTTGCACCAAGGAGCCATCACAATCACGGCAAACGCTTCCACTGGACTGTTCTATGGAGTCGAGACGCTGGTTCAGTTGCTGCGCCGCAACAAAGGGACGCTTTGGTTTCCGGAAGGAAGCATAGTCGATTGGCCGGATATGCAACTTCGCCACATCTACTGGGATGACAATCATCATCTTGAACATATGGATGAGTTGAAGCGCAATCTGAGACAAGCCGCGTTTTATAAGATCAATGGTTTTGTGATCAAGCTCAATGGGCATTTCCAATATAAGAGCGCTCCTGCGGTTGTAGAACCTTACGCTTTAACTCCCGAAGAGCTGCAGGAATTAACGAACTACGGCCTTCGGTATCACGTGCAGCTGATCCCGTACCTGGATGGCCCGGCTCACATCGCCTTCATTCTGAAGCACCCGGAATACGCAAAGCTACGGGAATATCCTGAAAGCAACTATGAGCTTTGCTCAACCAACCCAGCTTCTTACAGGCTGCTGGAAGGCATGTATCAGGACTTGCTCGATGCCAATAAGGGAGTAAAGTATTTTTACCTTTCGACCGATGAACCTTATTATCTAGGCCTTGCACATAATTCGCAGTGCAACGAAGCGGATTTGGCAAAACAGTTAGGTTCGGTTGGAAAGGTGTTCGCACACTTTGTCGACAAGACGGGCAGTTACTTGCATGATCGCGGACGAAGTGTGATTTTCTGGGGCGAGTATCCGATGAAGCCAAGCGACCTCTCATCCTTGCCGCCGTATCTTATCAATGGCGAAGTCTATGGTCCAACGTATGACAGAGCATTCCATCAACGCGGCATTCGGCAAATGATTTTCACTTCGACCGAGGGCGAAGAGAAAATGTTCCCCGACTACTTTATCCTTCCCCAAAGTAAGCGACTGCACGGTGCATCGAGCGATGAATTCGAAGACAATCCGGGTCTTCCACGGGTAGACGACATCATGAAAAAAATCTCCTTCGATTCGTCGCGTGTGAATACCAGCGTTATCGGTGAGGTGGATGCCGGTTGGTCAGACGAAGGCGTGAATCCGGAGGCCTTTTGGCTTGGGTATGTTGCGGGAGTGGCTGCAGGCTGGCATCCTGGAGTGCCGAGTTCCCCGGAATTGTCGAGTACGTTCTACTCGCTGTTCTATGGGACGGAAGTGGTCAACATGGACCGCGTGTATCAATTGATGAGCGAACAGGCTCAATCATGGAATGAAAGCTGGGATCCCATGGAGTCGAAAGCGCGAAAGCCAATCTGGGGATCTTCGTACGAAATCTTTACGCCGCCTCATCCGGCACACGATCAGACGCTCCCGTTGCCGCCAGTGCCGGATGAAAGCCTGAATTATTCGTCAACCTGGTCGAAGGAAAATTTCAGGAGAATTGCTCTGGCATCGCAGGCAGATCAACAAAACCAGGTTTTATTGGGACTGCTTCATGAAAACATCCAGCGGGCGCAGTTCAATCGGTATAACCTTCAGGTCTATCTGACAATCGCGGATCTGTGCCGCCAGAATCTTACAATGATTGCCGGTATCCATCGGATGGATGTAGATCTTCTATCCGCTTCTCGGGTCAAGGAGAAAAATCCCAAAGAGGCGCTCAGCGCAGTTGATAGTGCGCTGGATACTGCGACGTCGATCTGGCAGCAGCGGAACGAAGTGCTGAAGAATTCCGTGGCAACCTGGGACGAGCGATGGTTTCCGCGCGTTGAAGAGGCCAATGGCCGCCGTTTCTTGCACGAACTGAATGACGTGAAGGATCATCTTCCGGATAGAACGGTGGATATGTCCTACCTGGTCTATCGAGAGAAACTTCTTCCGTTTGGGGAGTGGGTGAATTCGATCGCCGCCGCGCGAAACCAATTTGCCACGGCGCACAATCTGCCAACTCGAAATTACCGGCTGGCATGGGAGGATTTCCATGCGGTTCCTGCGGTGTGTTCCTCAGCGTCCGACCTGCTGGCCAACCCACAATTGCGTCCCGCCGATGTCGACCAGGCGGCCACATGTGGCATGGGTGAATAGGTAGTCCATTAGAGCCTTAAATGCTTCCCAGGCTCGCGTGGTTTCATGTTTTTTACCGTTCACGATAGACTTCCCAGGTTCGGAATCGGGTCTACGAGAACGTGCGCTTACTGGTTTGTCGCACAATAACAGTATTGAGGATGCAAGCATGATGGCCCAGTTGCCGAAAGCTGTCGATCCAGCAATTGTCCCCAAGCGCACACTGGCGAATGGCGCACAAATTCCAGTCATGGGTCTGGGTACCTTCGGCTCCGACCATGTGAGTGGCGAGCAGATTGCCGCCGCAGTTCTCGATGCGGCCAGGATCGGATATCGTCAGTTCGACTGTGCTGCAGTCTACGGCAATGAAGCGTTCATTGGGGAAGCGCTGCAGTCGATATGGAACGGACTCGCACCGCGCGAGGATTTCTGGATCACATCCAAGCTCTGGAATGACAAGCACGCAGCGAAGGATGTCGCCTCGTCCTGCAAGCAATCCCTGCGCGATCTCCGGATCGAGTATCTCGATCTCTATCTTGTTCACTGGCCGTTTCCGAATTTCCATCCCCCCGGCTGCGATGTCGATTCTCGCAGCCCCGATGCCCGGGGGTACATCCACGCGGAGTTTATGGAGACCTGGGGAGCGATGGAGCAATTGGTGGAGCAAGGACTGGTGCGTCATATCGGAACGTCGAATATGACCATTCCGAAACTAGAACTGCTGTTACAAGACGCTCAGGTTCGCCCCGCATGCAATGAGATGGAACTGCATCCGCATTTTCAACAGCCTGAGTTTCTTTCCTATCTGCTCGGAAACCAGATTCAGCCAATCGGCTTCTGTCCGCTTGGTTCGCCGGGACGTCCGGAGAGAGACCGAACACCATCGGATACGTCTCCGCTCGACGATCCTGTGGTCCGCGCGATCGCGGACGAGCATGAAGTCCATGCTGCAGAGGTCTGTCTCAAGTGGGCAGTGCAGCGAGGTGAGGTGGTGATTCCATTTTCCGTCAATCCACATAACTATGCGGCGAACCTGCGCGCAGTGGTGGAAGATCCGCTGACGCCCGAGGACATGAAAAAAATTGCAGCTGCCGATCGCCGTTGCCGCTTGATCAAAGGCCAGGTTTTTCTTTGGAAGGAAAATCAATCGTGGCACGACCTTTGGGACGAGAATGGAGTCATTACACCAGCATGAAAATTAAGGAGGAAACGTTGACAGGCCACATGCAGTTGGAAGGCGGAGCGGAAATGCAGGGAGCCGTGCTTCCCGGCAACAGTACCGCTGAACTTCGTTCGTATGCTGTGCCTGAGCCCCATTGGGGGCAGGTCCTACTTCGCATGAAGTCTTCAACCATCTGCGGCTCAGACATTCGCGCCATCTATCGCGAGCACCTAGGGAAAGGGCCTGAAGGTTATCAGGGGGTGATTGCAGGGCACGAACCATGCGGGCAGATTATAAAGACGGGGCCCGGTTGCCGCCGCTTTGCAGTCGGAAATCGAGTGATCGTGTATCACATCTCCGGCTGCGGTCTCTGCAACGACTGTCGCCGTGGGTACATGATCTCTTGCACCAGTGAACGATATCGCCGCGCATACGGATGGCAGCGGGATGGCGGCATGGCCGACTACCTTTTGGCGGAAGAGAAAGATCTTGTGCAGCTCCCAGATGCACTCTCCTACACCGATGGCGCGCAGGTAGCGTGTGGCTTCGGCACGGCATACGAGGGTTTGGAGAAAATCGGCATCAGCGGCAATGATGCGGTACTCATCACTGGCCTCGGGCCGGTCGGCATGGCTGCAGCGGCATTATGCCGCAAGCTTGGGGCTCATCGCATCTTCGGGATTGACGTTCTGCCAGAAAGACTGAGATTGGCGCGTGATCTTGGCTTGTGCGATGAGACCATCGCGGCAGGGCCGGAGAATGTCTCAGAAATTTTGACGCTAACCGAGGGTCACGGTGTCGAACGCTCCGTTGAATGTTCGGGTCACCATGACGCGCGAGCTACGGCACTCCGCGCCACTCGTCGCTGGGGACGCATTGTTTTTCTCGGTGAAGGGGGCACAGTTCAGTTCCATCCATCCGCCGATCTGATGCACGACCAGAAGACGATTTACGGCTCCTGGGTGACTTCCATCTGGAAAATGCAGGAACTCGTTGAGCGGCTTGTGCGATGGCATTTGTATCCATCCACTCTGGTGACTCATCGCTTTTCGCTCGCCCAGGTCGATGAAGCTTATGCCCTGATGGCTTCCGGCCGGTGCGGCAAAGTCGCCGTTTGTTTCGACGAGGAGCTCAGCTAAATGTTGAAAGGAATTTCGCCCATACTCAGCCCCGATCTGCTGGAAGCAGTCAGTGGGTTCTATGAGCGATTCTTTCTATATATGGAGGATGTGGACGTTTGCCGGCGCATGCTGGCCGCATCCAAGCTGCTCTACTGGCCGGGGGTTACGGTTGAGCATGTCCATCAGATGGGTCATATCGAAACCGCAAACCACTGTTTTTGCATATGCGCTCGGCCATCCAGTACTTCAATAAGTGGGGCTGGTTGAGGGACAAGACACGCACACAGATCAACCTATCGACTTTAGCCTAGTCGATCCTGAAAAAGCGATTCTCAAGCAGATTGAAGGTGAGCATCTCGTTCCATGCGTGGATCAAGCAGAACAGAAAAATGCGCGAAAAAGCTCTGAGGAGCTTCTGGAAGTTCATCGCGGCGGCTGCCAGGATGGCGTTGATCGCATTTCTGGCAGTACCCTTCAGCCGATTCCGTTCCAAGCGGTGTTCGTTCTTCATCTGTCCGATGCTTGGCTCGACCGCGGCACGGCGTTTCATCCATCGCCATCCTGCGCGCGATGTCCGCCCTCTTCGTCTCTTGTCGACATGCAGGGTGACCGCACCGTCATAGTCCTGGCCTCGATGGCCCATATCGACGTACACCGCGCTGATCTGGTTGGCGATCAAGCTCTCGACTTGCTTCATCTGTGCAGCCGGCGTGTGGCC
>JAJZDO010001003.1 GCA_021805955.1 Acidobacteriota bacterium | reverse complement strand
CCCTGGCCGAGCATTCCGCTGCCGTGGCGCACGATCACGACCACGACCACACGCATACGCACGATCATGGCCCCACGCTGAACCCGGAATGTACCCGTCAGGTGGATGTGGAAGTTCCTGCCGCTGAAGTGAGCCGCGCCTTCGCCGCGGTGGTGAAGCAATACCGCCGCGCGGCCCGCATCCCGGGCTTTCGCGCCGGCAAGGTTCCCGAATCCGTGATTCGCAGAAAATTCGCGGACCAGATCCAGCAGGATGTTCTGGAACAAATTCTGCCGCCCCACTTTCGCGCCGCCATTGAAAAGCAAGGTATTCAGCCGGTATCCCAGCCTCAGGTGACCAGCATGCACCTCGCCGACGGCGAACCCATGCGCTTCCAGGCCGCGTTTGAAGTGCTTCCAACGATCGATGTCACCGGATACGACCAGGTCAAAGTGGATCGTCCAAATACGACGCTTGACGATGCTGAGTTCGAAGCCGAGCTCGGGCATGTCCGCGAATCGCACGCCATCATGGAGCCGGTCGAAGAAGATCGTCAGTTGGTCGATGGAGATTTTGCGCAGATTCGATTCACTGGATTAGTCCACACCGGAGAGGGAAGCCCTGAGGGTGATGTCGCCAAGCCGATTGAAGGCGACGACGCTACAGTAGAGATCGGCGGACCCAATACGGTGGAAGCATTTACGGACGCGCTGCGCGGAGCCAAAGTCGGTCAGCAGATGCAGTTTGAAGTCGCTTACCCGCAGGACTTCACCGAAAAGCGTCTCGCTGGAAACTCGGTTGCGTATGACGTGGAAGTGAAGGGAATTCGCAAAAAGATTTTGCCGGAGCTGGATGATGCCTTCGCCAAACAAATGGGGGAGTACGAAACCATCGACCAATTCAAAGAGAAATTGCGCGAGCACATGGCGAATGAAAAGCGCCGCCATCTGGAATCGGAAGCGAAAGACAAGCTGATCGGCTCGTTCGTCGAGCGCTTCCAATTTCCAGTGCCGGAATCTTTGCTGCAACAGCAGATCGATGCGCGACTCGATCGCGGACTGCGCGCCCTGGCTGCCCAGGGCATGACCACCGAACAGATGCGCAATCTCGATTTCACGCGTCTGCGAACGGCACAAAGAGAGTCCGCGTTGGATGAATTGCGCGGCTCGTTGATTCTGGATCGCATTGCAGCCATCGAGAACATTGAAGTTGCCGATGAGGAGATGGAATCGCAATTGCAACTGTTGGCATATCAGGCACGGGAACCGCTTGAGATACTGCGGAAGCGTTTGACTGAGGACGGTGGGCTGACTAGAATCCGAGAACAACTACGTAGAGAGAAAACAGTGAACCAACTCTTCGACAGGTTGGTCGCCTAAAGGTTTTTGGGGTATCGGTCGAGGGTAAAACCAGAGACCTACAACCGCGAGAGAGGCAATAAGGAAACGGTATGGGTTTAGTTCCAATGGTGGTAGAGCAGACGAGTCGGGGCGAGCGCGCCTACGATATTTATTCTCGCCTGCTGCGCGATAACATCATTTTTCTGGGCACTCCGATCGACGATCAGATCGCAAATCTCATCATCGCCCAAATGCTGTTTCTCTCCGGCGAAGACCCGGATAAGGACCTGCAATTATACATCAATTCTCCCGGAGGTTCCATTTCCGCCGGGCTTGCGATCTACGATACGATGCAGTTCATTAAGAACGACGTGGTGACGTATTGCATTGGACAGGCAGCCAGCATGGGAGCGTTCTTGCTGATGTCGGGTACCAAAGGAAAACGGTTTGCTTTGCCCAACTCCCGCATCCTGATCCACCAGCCGTCCATGGGCGGACTGTCGGGCCAGGCCACGGATATCGACATTCATGCGCGAGAGATTCTCCGTATCCGTGAAATTACCAATCGCTTGATGTCCAAGCACACCGGTCAGCCCATTGAGCGGATTGAACGGGATGTAGAGCGCGACTTTATTATGAACGCGCCGCAATCGAAAGAATATGGCATCATCGACGAAATTATTGACAGGCCAAGGACGTAAACTGGGGTCGAGCTCGGAAACGAGCCGGAACCGGTAGCAGTAAGGAGACGCAAAGATGAAGACACGCGCGGGTTCCGACGATGTACTCCGTTGTTCGTTCTGCCATAAATCGCAGGATGCGGTGGCCAAGCTGATATCCTCGCCCAGCGATTATCCGCGGGCTTATATCTGCGACGAATGCGTTGCTGTTTGCAACTCCATTTTGGAAGACGATAAGAACGAGGCACGCCCGGCTGCAGCCCCGGCACATTTGCCCAAGCCCCAGGAAGTAAAAGCCTTCATGGATGAGTACGTGATTGGCCAGGAGACGACCAAGAAGAAGCTGGCTGTCGCCGTCTACAACCACTACAAGCGCATCCAGATGAACCGCGCCCGCACCAATGACGTGGAGCTGACCAAGTCGAACATTCTCCTGATCGGCCCGACCGGCAGCGGCAAAACTCTGATGGCGCAGACCCTGGCGCGCACTCTGGATGTTCCTTTTGCGATTGTCGACGCGACTACCCTGACGGAAGCCGGCTACGTGGGTGAAGACGTCGAAAATATCATCCTCAAGCTGTTGCAGGCCGCCGACGGGGACGTTTCCCGCGCCCAGACCGGCATCATCTACATCGACGAAATCGACAAGATCGGGCGCAAGGATGAAAATCCTTCCATCACCCGCGATGTCTCCGGCGAAGGCGTGCAGCAGGCGCTGCTCAAGATTCTCGAAGGCACCGTCGCCAACGTTCCTCCGCAAGGCGGACGCAAGCATCCCCACCAGGAATTCACCCCGGTCGATACCACCAATATTCTGTTCATCTGTGGCGGAGCGTTTGTGGGTCTGGAACGCGTGATTGGACGCCGCGCCGGCAAGAAGGCGCTGGGCTTCAAGGCGATTTCCGACCGCGACGGCCAGTCGGCCAACATGGTCCCTTCCTTGCGCGATACAGAACTGCTGCGTCAGACTGAGCCACAAGATCTGATCAAGTTCGGACTGATTCCGGAGTTTGTCGGACGTCTACCCGTGATTGGAATTCTTGACGAACTGGATGAAGCGGCGCTGGTAGAAATTCTGGTGAAGCCGCGCAACGCCATCATGAAGCAGTACCAACGCATGTTTGAGTATGAAAACGTGCGCCTCACCTTCAGCCCGGATGCCGTCGGAGCCATCGCGCGCGAAGCCCTGCATCGCAAGGTGGGAGCGCGCGGCCTGCGCATGATCCTTGAGGAGCTGATGCTCGATCTGATGTATCACCTGCCCAGCAACAAGAAGGTGCGGGAGATCGAGATCACGGCGGAGATGGTCAAGAAACGCGATCTTTCCGTCACACTGCTGGAAAAGGCCGGATAGCGCGTCGACCCAATTGGGGCGTGTTTACCACAAAGCTAGACCCCGGACTTTAGAGCATTTTCAAATCAAGTGTGAACAAAACTCTGGGGGCCCCATCTTTGTGCGCCTCTTGCGCAAAGGGTGGGAGAGCACGACTCTTTCCCCAAATGTCAACACCATGACCGAAAATGCTCTAACCCGGGGATGAGAAGCCCCAGAATATTTCTATAGGCACCGCTGTTTCCTCCCGTTTACGGGCCGAACTGGGTCACAAACAGCTCATTCACCTTGTTCGCATTGGTAAAGCCAGGGAACGCGCCCGTCGTGGTCCCGGCCACGTAGGCGTGGTTCTGACTGTCGGTCGCTACAAACGTCAGTGCGCCCAACGTGGTTGAGTCCTTGGCCAGGTCTTCTCCGGTGCCGAATTGTTGCAGCCAGACTCCAGCGCCGCCCCCATTCAGCTTCGCCAGAAAAACATCGTCCGTTTTCGGCGGGTTGGAACTGGAGAAGAAAGGATTCAACATATTGCCCGTCATCAGCACGTTGCCGGCCGTGTCCGTCGCCAGATTGCCTGGAATACAGGTTTCCGCGGCCCCGAATTCCTGTTTCCACTGCTGAGTGCCGGTACCGTTTGCCAGGCTGGCGATCACGCACTGATTGTAGCCGGTGCTGTCGTCCACTCCACCAAGCAAGACGTCACCCTGGGCATCGACCGCGACTTGCGTATAGGTCAGCATCTGGCCGCCGAATGGCGAGTAGGTCACAGGCAACTGCTGCCACATCGTGTTGCCGGTCGTACCATCGAGCTTCGCAACCATGTAGGTAGTCGAGTTGGAACTCCCCGGACCCGGAAATCCGCCTACCGCGATCACATTGCCCTGGCTATCGACGGCGACACCGGTCGTTTCATAATTGAAGCTGGTGGCATTGTAAGCCTGTTTCCAAATCGTTGAGCCGGTGGCGCCACTCAATTTGGCGACGTAGCCGCCTTCGGTGTAACCGTCGCTGAAACCGGGTTGCTCCGTCTCCCCGACCACGATGGCGTTGCCCTGCGCGTCCACGGCGAGGCCGTTGGCCTGGCTCGATCCGGTGGATGGAAATTGCTGGATCCATACCGTCTGTCCAGAGGGGTTCAACTTGATGACAACGCTCTGCTGGGTCCCTACGCTATTCATAAATCCGGAGAAGGCACCGGTCGTTGCGCCGGCAACGAAGATGTTTCCCTGGGCATCGGTGGCGATGGCGTTGGGAAAATCGCCGTTTCCTGTACCGAACTGCTGGGTCCACAGACGGTTACCGGAGCCGTCGAATTTCACCACGGCGAACTCAGGGAGGTGGTTGCTGGTGAACCCCGGAAATGCGCCCAGCGTCTCATCCAGGACAATCACATTTCCCTGAAAGTCTGTAGCGACTCCATAGGCTGTGTCTCCATTGGGATTATTTTCAAACGCGGACGGACCCGTGGGCACATATCCGGTGCCGTATTGCTGCAGCCAACCCTGCGTGGAAGCTGCGGGAAAGGTCACCGAGTCGGCTGGAGGAGGGCCTATCGGGCGGTAGACGCTGCTTCCGCAGCCCACAAGTCCTAAAGCCAGCAGGCCAAGCGTTGCCTGCGCAGCAGATTTACGTGATAGCCAATCGCGAAGCATGGTGGTATGCCTCCAGGACAACACAGTAGCACGGAAGTTCGACTCACAGAGATGCAAAACGTCAACATCCGAGTTGTTCATTTTCATTGAATTTCAGGGGCGTATCCTCGATGTGTTCCACACATCTTTTCAGAAAGTTTCGCATCCAAAAAATTATGCAAACCACAGAAGATGTATCGACGGCAACACGACAGCTTGGCAATTCCGACATGCACATTACCGCCATCGGCTTTGGCGCCTGGGCCATCGGCGGGGGCGACTGGCAATTTGGCTGGGGCTCGCAGGACGACAACGACTCTGTCGCTGCGATCCAGCGCTCGCTCGATCTGGGGGTCAACTGGATCGACACGGCAGCCGTTTACGGACTTGGCCATTCTGAGGAAGTGGTGGCCCGCGCTCTCGAAGGGCAGTCGAAAAGGCCATTCATATTTACGAAATGCTCCATGGTTTGGGGCAAGCACTTCTGGCAAAAGCACGGTCATATCAGCCGAAGTTTGAAGCGGGATTCCATCCGCAACGAACTGGAAGCCAGCTTGCGTCGCCTGAAAATGGACGCGGTCGATCTGTACCAGATCCATTGGCCGGAGCCGGAAAACGATATTGAAGAGGGCTGGGAGACACTGGCGAAGTTGAAGCAAGAAGGAAAGACCCGGTACATCGGCGTTTCCAATTTCTCCGTACAGCAAATGGAGCGGATTGCAGGAATCGCCCCCATCACTTCCGCGCAGGGTGAGGACATTGCGC
>JAJZDO010001020.1 GCA_021805955.1 Acidobacteriota bacterium | reverse complement strand
GCACATGGAGCAGAAGGCCGCCTCCTTGTAATACTCATCGGGCAGCGTTTCATCGTGCATGGAGCGGGCGGTCTCCGGGTCGAGCGACAGCGCAAACTGTTTGTCCCAATCGAAGGTGTAACGAGCGTGGCTGATGGCATCGTCGCGGTCGCGCGCGCCAGGGCGATGGCGTGCAACATCCGCCGCATGGGCGGCAATCTTGTAGGCGATGATGCCGTCCTTCACATCTTTTTCGTTCGGCAGGCCAAGATGCTCTTTCGGCGTCACGTAGCACAGCATGGCCGCGCCGTACCAGCCGATCATGGCCGCGCCAATGGCGCTGGTGATGTGGTCGTAGCCGGGCGCGATGTCCGTCACCAGCGGCCCCAGCGTATAGAAAGGCGCGGCGTGGCACAACTCGACTTCTTTCTCCACCTGCTCTTTGATCTTGTCGAGCTGCACATGGCCCGGCCCTTCAATCATCGTCTGCACATTGGATTTCCAGGCGACGGTCGTCAACTCACCGAGAGTTTTCAACTCGGCAAACTGCGCTTCATCGCTGGCATCGGCCAGGCAGCCGGGACGCAGCCCGTCGCCGAGTGAAAAGCTGACGTCGTGCTTGGCCATCACTTTCACGATGCGGTCGAAATGCTCGTAGAGAAAATTCTGCTTATGGTGGTGTGTCATCCACTGCGCCAGAATCGCCCCGCCGCGGCTGACGATCCCGGTGATGCGCTTGGCGACCAGCGGCACATATTGCACTAGCAATCCCGCATGGACTGTAAAGTAGTCCACCCCCTGCTCGGCCTGCTCCTCGATCACTTCCAGGTAGACGTCGATGTTCAGGTCTTCGAGCTTCTTGACGCGACTCAGCGCTTCGTAAATCGGCACGGTCCCAATCGGCACGGGAGAGTTCCGCAGGATGGCTTCGCGAATGGAGTGGATGTCGCCGCCGGTCGAAAGATCCATCACCGTATCCGCACCAAAGTGGACCGAGGTGTGCAGTTTGCGCAGTTCCTCGTCAATGTTCGATGTGATGGCGGAGTTGCCGATGTTCGCGTTGATCTTGCACTTTGAAGCCACGCCGATCGCCATCGGCTCCAGCTCAGGATGATTCACGTTGGCGGGAATGATCATCCGCCCCGCTGCCACTTCATCCCGAATCAATTCCGGTGTCAGCTTTTCAATCTGCGCGATATACAACATCTCTTCCGTAATTTTTCCCTGCCGCGCGAAGTGCATCTGCGACATGTTCCAATCGCCCGTCCTGGCGGCTTCTTCACGCCGCTTGACAATCCAGTCTGCGCGTCCTGTAGGAACTTTCGTGGTGGGATTGACTGCTGCTTTATCGAGATGATGGCCATTGTTGCTCATGTTGTCCTCGTGCTCCCAGGGTGATGTTCCCACGCAACGAATGCATCGTTTCGCTAGCCCGATTATACCTTGGCAAATTCAGCGGTTCCGGTGAGGAAAATCACAAGAGACATGCGCTCCATGTGTGTTTTCTTAAGGCATGGGTCCTCGCCACAAATCCTGTTCGATAGCGTAAAACCGACGGTGAGCGTCTCGAACGTAGCGGACATTCCGTATACTCCAAGAGTGCCTGTCGCCACCAACGCCATTGAACTTCGCGAAGTGTCAAAACTCTATGGCACGTTTGCGGCACTGCGTAAGGTCACGGTCGACTTTCATACCGGCCAAAGCTATGTGATTCTGGGGCCGAATGGAGCCGGCAAGTCCACGCTGCTGCGAAACCTTGCCGGCCTGACGCGGCCCACGTTCGGCAAGATGACGATCCTCGGCAGCGGTGAGGTGTCCGAAGTGCGCAGCCGCATTGGGTATCTCGGCCACGATTCCATGTTGTACGACGAGTTGACGGCGATGGAAAACCTGCGCTACAGCGCCAGCTTGTACGAAGACGACTCCCTCCCGGCTGGACGATGGACGCCGGAGCAATCGCTTGCCATGGTGGGCCTCGATCCGACATTGAATCGCCCCGTCGGCAAATTTTCGCAAGGCATGAGGCAACGCGCATCGCTGGCGCGGGTGTTGATGGCGAAGCCGGACCTGCTGCTGCTGGATGAGCCGTTCTCCAACGTAGACATTGCCAGCAGTAACCAGATGCTCCACGTCCTGGATCAGTTGCGCGCGGCCGGCAACACCATTCTGTTAACCACACATCAGCCCGATCTGGCCCGCCCCATCGCCGACTGCTTTTGCACCATGGAAGCGGGACAGATCGCGACTATGGAATATTTTCCGCCGGCAAATGTACACACCGAAATACGCGCAGCACAGGAGCCGCGCGCATGAAGACGAATGCCTGCCGATTGCTCGACGCTCTCCAGATTCGCTACGAAACTCGCGAATACGAAGTCGACCCCGAGGATCTCTCCGGGGAAACGGTCGCTAGAAAAATCAACATGCCGGTGGAGCAGGTGTTCAAGACACTGCTGTGTCGCGTCGATCAGAAGGACATCGTCTTCGCGGTGCTTTCTGTTGCCGACGAGTTGGACTTCAAAAAGCTCGCAGCCGTCGTCGGCGGTCGCCGTGCTGAGATGGTACCCATTAAGGAAGTCCAGCCGCTGACCGGGTATATTCGTGGCGGCGTCACCGTCTTTGCCAGCAAAAAGCCCTACCCGGTATTCGCCGATGAATCCATCGAATTGTTCGATGTCATTTCTGTCTCCGCGGGTACACGGGGAATGCAAATCGTGTTGCGCCCTGCGGACTATCTGCGAGCCGCCGAAGCGAAGCTTGTCGACCTGACACGTCCGGCAGAAGCCATTTCCGAAGGTGGAAGCCGATGAGTTACGCGCGCATCGTTTGGGCTCATCTGGCGAAGGATCTGCGTCTGGAATGGCGCTCAAAAGACGCGATCAACGGGATGCTGTTCTTCTCCCTGCTGGTCGTGGTGCTCTTCAGTTTTGCCTTCGATCCCACGATGGCGGTCTCGCGCCTGATTGCCGGCGGCATTCTGTGGGTGGCCCTGCTGTTCGCCTCGACAACCGCGCTGAACCAGACCTGGACCCGCGAACTGCGGCATCAGGTGCTCGACGCGCAACGCATGGCTCCCAGTCCAGCCAGCGCATTGTTTCTGGCCAAAGTGCTGGCAAATTTTCTCTTCGTCACCATGATTCAGGTAGTACTCGGCCCGCTGTTCATCATCTTCTATAATCTGCAGGCGCTGGGTCAGGGTTGGTGGATGGCGCTGGTACTGCCGCTGGGCACGCTGGCGCTGGTGGTGAACGGCACCTTCTTTGCCGCGCTTTCCCTGCGCACCCGCAATCGAGAAATGCTGCTGCCGCTGATACTCTTCCCTGTCTCGATTCCCGCGCTGCTGGCGATGGTGCAGTCCACATCCGCCATTTTGACAGGGGAGTCCGATCCGGGTCTGTGGATCAAAATGCTGGGTGGCTACGACATCATTTTCATGACGCTCTGCCTGCTGCTGTTCGAGACGATTTTGAACGCCGAATGACAGGATTTAAAGGCTCTTGGCGTACACTACTCTATCAACCTTAGTAGGATCACGAATCAGGAGTTCCACATGAATCACCGTCATCTAGTCTTGGCCTATCTGGTGACCTGGTTGCTGCAACTGGGGTATCTAGGCACGGTCCTGGTGGGCTGGCGTCGCACGCGCGGCTAGCGAATATCGTTTTCATCTGTTAAGAAGCCGCTTCTGCGCCGGGCCATGAGCCTTGTGTAACGCAGACAAATATTTCGATCATCCCCGCGAGATAAATAAAAGATAGGAAGGTTCCCGATGCTGATTGTCATGAAAAAGCAGGCCCGTGAGGAAGAAATCCGCGCCGTCTGCAACTACATTGAAAGCCTGGGATTTCGTGCGCACCCGATGCCTGGCGCGCTGCGCACTGCCATTGGAATCACTGGAAATCAGGGAGCGATCAGTCAGGATACGCTGGAGGAGTTTTCCGGCGTCGCCGAAGTGATTCGCGTCACCAAGCCGTACAAACTGGTCAGCCGCGATGTGAAGGAAGAAGACACGGTCATCCACTTCCCGGGCACGAACGCCAGCGTCGGCGGAAAAAATCTGGCGATTATGGCCGGGCCGTGTGCGATTGAAACTCGCGAGCAGGCATTCATCATCGCGGAGCAGGTCGCAGCGGCGGGCGCACAGTTCTTTCGCGGAGGCGCGTACAAGCCGCGCACATCCCCCTATGCTTTTCAGGGACTGGGCGAAAAAGCGCTGAAGATCATGGCGGAGATTCGCGACGCATTCGGCATGCGCATCGTCTCCGAAGCCATGGATCGAGAATCGCTGGCGCTCATCGAGGAATATGCGGACGTCATCCAGATCGGCGCGCGCAATATGCAGAACTATTCCCTGCTGCGCGAAGTCGGTCGCACCCGTAAACCCGTGCTATTGAAGCGCGGCATGTCGGCAACGCTGGAAGAGCTGTTGATGGCTGCCGAATACATTATGAGCGAAGGCAATTATCAGGTGATTCTGTGCGAGCGCGGCGTCCGCACATTTATCGATCACACTCGCAACACGCTTGACCTCAGTATCGTTCCTGCGGTGCAGCGGCTGAGTCACTTGCCCATCATTGTCGATCCCAGCCACGGCACCGGCAAGCGCAACAAAGTGGTTCCGCTGTCCCGGGCTGCGGTCGCGGTGGGCGCCGACGGTCTGGTGATTGAAGTCCATCATCAACCGGACAAGGCTCTCTCCGACGGCGCGCAGTCGATCTATCCGCAGCAATTCGCCGATATGATGGGCGAGGTTCGTCAGATTGCTCACATTCTCCATCGCGATGTTCCCGACGGCATTCGCATCGAGCAGGAAGCGTCTGGCCTTGCGGCGGCGGGTACGCATGCTGCCAAAATCAGATAGCGGACAACGGATGACGCCGCGCTACCAAACCAGATATGCAACAGAAGAGCAAGATGTCAGCGCGTTCTTTCCGCGCTTGCTGTGTTCCCTGTTGCTTGCGACGTCTTTGCTTTCTCTGGCCGGCTGTCGCTCGCACGAATTTCCGGACTATCCTGCAAACTACCGTGAATATGCCTACATCACCAACGGCGGCAGCAACACGGTCACAGCGCTCGACGTGGTGAATCTTCGCCAGGATCGAGTGATCCCCGTGGGCTCCAATCCGACGGGAGTGGCAGTGAACGCCAAGCGCAATGAAGTCTACGTCGTGAACACCGGCAGCAGTTCTGTCAGCATTATCGACGCGGAAACAAATGCCGTGGTCGCGACCATTCCGGTTCATCTACGGCCCTATTTTGTCTCTGTTAGTGGGGATGGAACGCGCGCGTACGTGGCCAACTCCGGCTCCAACAATGTTTCTGTGCTCGACTTGAACCTGCGTCGTGAAATTGCCGCCGTCGGAGTAGGTGAGGGTCCCGGTGTCGCGGCTGCCAGCCCCGACGGAAATGCCGTGGTCGTGTCGAACCGGGTCGGCAACAGTGTCAGCGTCATCGACGCGAAAACAAATCGCGTGCGCAGCGTGTGGAGTGGATGTCCGGGCGCAACCGATATCGCCATCCTTCCCGACTCCAGCAAAGCATTTGTCGCATGTTCCAACGGCCATCAAGTCATGGCGATCGCGTTGGCAACGCTGCCTCCAGCTTCTCCTCGAGACCGTTTGTCAACTCGACAGGTGATCTCCAAGGATGCGCTGCTGGCTATCCTCGATGTCGGCAAAACTCCCACCCACCTCGTGCTCAAGCCGGATGGAGGAGAAATTTTCGCAATCAATTACGACGGCGCCTCCATCTCGGAAAT
>JAJZDO010000574.1 GCA_021805955.1 Acidobacteriota bacterium | reverse complement strand
TCGCCGCGCATCACGGCCTGCCCACCGTCCTGCCGGAGCAGGTGCATCCGTCGCAGCTTTACGGTCTGGAAACGAACGTGTACGCGCATGAACTGGCGTCCGTGGTGGTCTGGATTGGCTACCTGCAATGGCTACAGGAACACGGCATGGGCGTGCCCACGGAGCCGATTCTGCGCAAGCTCGACAATATCCAGCATCGAGACGCCATTCTCACGCATGACTGTGACGGCAAGCCCGTCGAACCGGAATGGCCGCAAGCCGACTGCATCATCGGCAATCCGCCGTTTCTTGGCGGCCATCTGCTTCGGCAGAGACTTGGCGATAAATATGTTGATTCTCTATATCGCGTCTATGAAGGTCGGATTCCGCCACAAGCCGATCTGGTCACATATTGGTTTGAGAAGGCGCGCGAACAAATCGAAACAGGAAAGACGAAGCGAGCTGGCCTGCTTGCCACGCAAGGTATACGCGGCGGCGCAAATCGTACAGTGTTGGATCGGATTCTTGAACGCTGCGGGATATTCTTGGCATGGAGTGACCGAGACTGGATACTTGATGGTGCAAACGTTCATGTTTCAATGATTGGATTCGATGATGGTTCGCAAGTGGAGCATCTCCTAGACGGAAAGCCAGTTCCACTGATCCATTCCAATCTCACCAGCGAAGCGAACACAACTACTGCCGTTCCTCTCGGAGAAAATGCGAATCTCTGCTTTCGTGCAAACGAAAAGGGCGGCCCATTTGATCTTGATGCAGAAGTCGCTCACAGAATGCTTGCAGCCCCAGAGAATGTGAATGGTCGGCCAAACTCAGACGTTCTCTGCCAGTGGTTTAACGCCGCAGACATTATGGGCCGCTCACGCGAAATGTGGATTATAAATTTTCGTGGAATGACACGGGAGCAAGCCTCCGCTTATGAATGGCCATTCGAGTACCTGGCTCAACAAATCGAGAGAGAACGTCTTGAAGCTGAGGCGAAGGGAAAAGCGTGGCACTTAAGGGATCATTGGTGGCTTCACCGTCGTCCTGGCTCCGAAATGCTGGACGCTGTGTCAGAACTGGAGAGATATATAGCTACGCCTCGTGTGGCAAAGCATCGCGTGTTTGTATGGCTTCAGCCGGGATATTTACCCGATAATGCACTATATATTTTCGCCCGCGAGGATGATTACTTCTTTGGCGTGCTCCATTCGCGTATTCACGAGGTTTGGGCGCGTGCTCAAGGCACTCAACTGCGTGAAGTTGAGAGTGGGTTTCGATATACTCCCAGCTCCACATTCGAGACGTTCCCATTCCCGTGGCCACCGGGCCATGAACCGAAAGACTCGCCGCTGGTGGAAGCCATCTCCGCCGCCGCCCGTGAGCTGGTAGAGAAACGCGATGCGTGGCTGAATCCACCCGACGCTACCCCAGAGGAACTGAGCAAGCGCACGCTGACGAACCTATACAACAAACGCCCGGACTGGCTGGTGAATGCGCATCGCAAGCTGGACGAGGCCGTCTTCGCCTCCTATGGCTGGCCCGTCACTCTGACGGATGCCGAACTGCTGGAACGCCTGCTCGCCCTGAACCATGCCCGCGCTGGCGTCGCGCCTGAAAATTAGGTGAGATTTCGTAAGGATCGGCGAGAAAATCCACTGTGCCCACTTTTGTACCCCCTCTGAATGAAAAACGGCAGTATTCCGCAGTAACGTCTTCCCTCTCGAAAACGCCTGATACCAGCATTTTCATTGGCTAAATGTCACATCATGGCAAAGGATGGTAAATGGCAGAAAAGCGCAATGCGGCATCTTCTAAGCCGGGGGTTGTGGGTTCGATTCCCGCCTCGCCCACCAACTGAATCAATGATTTACGGCGCAAGACATAAAAGTGACCGTCTGACTGTAGTCGTTTTTTGTTTGTAGATACCATCACTCTTGTCCAAGACAGCATTTTCTGCGAATTGAACGGTTGATTTCACTGGACATAGTCATCCTTTCCCGGAGTGTTGTTGCACGGATCGAGCGAAGGTCAAGTCCCCCCATACCCCAGATTGATTACGCTGCGATGTTTAGACGGCGAACGGAGTTCGGGCGTCCGGTGCCAAGCATGCGGTTGAGGACGGCCACGCCGACAGCCGCTTCGGCCTGCTGGCCGGAGAAGCTGCGCGCCCGAAGGCAAGGACCGAGGATGGCTTTGTAGCGGCCCATCGCGGTTTCAACCAGAGCGCGTCGGCCGTAATCGGTCTTCTTCTGCCAATCCAACCTTCCTCGTGCAGCAATCGAAAGAATGTGCTGGCCCCGCTGCGACGGGTTGTGCCCAGAGTAGCCGATTTCTACCCTATCCGTGCAACAACGCCCGTGTTTGGGATGGCCCTGTCGAACAAGTAGCGGGCTTGCGGAAGCCAGCCGTCCCGCTCAAGCCAACAGTATCGCCGCAGCGCGCAGATTCTTGTTGAACTTGGATGACGATATAGGAAATCCGCTTTACTCTCCCGCAGGCGCGGTTGCCGCAGGGTGCAGGTGCGGAGTCCACTGGTTTTTGCCGCTTGGATCCAGCGTCAGCGTGAGCGTACCCTGCTGACCCTCTTTTGCATACGGCCCTTTGCCGGAATGAGGTTGCTGCTGGCTGTCGGAGAACTCGACTTTCATGCGTCCTGCATCCTGCAGTTGTATGCGGTACACATACGTCGCTCCGGGAGCGAGGCTCGAAATTCCAAAGCTGGCGTTGGGGTAGTCGACTTCGACGTTGTGCAGCTCGGTTGTTCCGGAGTTGACGACCCGTACCTCGACCAGCTTCGAGCGGCAGCCCACCACCAATAGCAGGCTCGCCAATACGAACAACCCCAAGAATCCCCGCAGTCGATTCCGTCTACTCATGTCTCCAGTGTAGGCGAGGAAAATATCTCTCGAGTGGAGTTGCCGTCCCCGGTGTGAAACCGCGTCGAAAATCACGACTATTCCTTCGACTCCGCCAGCTTGCGCATCGTCTTCACCATCTCCGGCAGGCGGCTATAAGCAGCCACACAACGCAGCCACAGTTTATTATCCAATCCCGGGGATCCACTCATCACTTTTCCAGGCGGAACATCGTGCGACACCGCGCTCTGTGCGGTCAGGATCGATCCATCACCGATCGAGCAGTGTCCGGCTACGGCGGCCTGTCCCGCTAAAATCACGTTCTTGCCTAGGTGAGAAGAACCGGCCAGTCCCACCTGCGAACACAACAGCGTATTCTCTCCTACCGTGCATCCATGGCCCACCTGCACCAGGTTGTCGACCTTCGTGCCGGCGCCAATGCGCGTTTCGCCAACGCTGGCGCGGTCCACGCACGCATTCGCCTGCACCTCCACCCGGTCTTCCAGGATCGCCGGGCCCGACTGCGGAATCTTGTACCAGCGTCCCGCATCATCTTTTGCGAATCCAAATCCATCCGTTCCGATCACCGCGCCATTTTGCAAGGTGACATCGTCGCCTAACTGGCATCCTTCACGCACCACTGCATGGGCATGCGCAAAAAAACGATTTCCGATGCGAACATTGGGATAGATCACCACATGCGCCAGCAGAACCGCGGCGTCACCAATCTCCACGTTCGCTTCGATCACGGCGTACGCTCCCACATGACAATCGCGGCCCAACTTCGCGGTTGGATGAATAATGGCAGTCGGATGCATGCCTGCGGAATACAGAGGCGGCTGATAGAAAATCTCAATCGCATGCGCAAAGGCCAGATAAGGATTCGCCGTCCGCAGCGTTGCCGCTGTGATAGCAGGGAAGTCCTCGGTCACCAATACCGCCGCGGCTTGGGTAGTTTTTGTCAGTGCCGCATATTTTGGGTTGGCGACAAAGGTCACCTGATACGCACCCGCTTCTTCAATGCCCGCGACGCCCGTTATTTCGAGTGTCCCGGGCGCGGGATTCTCCGGGCTGCCTTCCAAACGCGCGTTCAGTCGGCGTGCCAGTTCTGCCAGTTGCATGGGCTGATTGTATCGAAAAGCGACCCCCTACGATTCGTCGTCCGGCACCGACTGACGTTGCTTGGCCGCCGCCACAAGCTTTTCCTGTGTTTGCGGCAAAACAAAGTCGTAGTGGTCCATCTCCATGTGGAAGCTGCCCTGGCCCTGGGTCATCGCGGTCAGGTCGGCTCCATAGCTCAACATGTCCGCCATCGGAACTTCCGCCTGGATGACAGTCTGTCCCGGCACGGAGCTGGGCTCCATTCCCAGCACCCGTCCATGCCGCCCCGGCAGGTCTCCCATCACGGTCCCGGCAAACGTGTCCGGCGCCTGGATGCTCACCCGCATCACCGGCTCCAGCAGCGCGGGTCGCGCCCTTTCCATGCAATCACGGAAGGCCAGCCGCCCCGCAATGCGGAAGCTCATTTCATTCGAATCTACTTCGTGGTACGAGCCGTCGAACACGGTCACCTTGAAGTCCACCATGGGATGACCCGCGAGATAGCCTCGATCAGCAGCTTCCCGCACGCCCTTTTCAATGGCGGGAACATAATTGCGCGGAATCGCTCCGCCGAAAATGTCATTCACAAACTCGAACCCTCCGCCGCGCGGCAGCGGCTCAATGCGAATCTTGCAGTCGCCAAATTGCCCGTGGCCGCCGGACTGTTTCTTGTGCCGGCCATGACCCTCCGCCTGCGCGCGAATCGTTTCGCGATACGGTACCTTGGGCGCTTTCAGCGTGACTTCCGTGTGATACCGCCGCCGCAGCTTCGACACCACCACTTCGATATGCTGCTGCCCCGTCCCGGCAATCAGAAATTCGTTGGTCTGCGGATCGCGGAAGAAGCGAATCAGCGTGTCTTCCTCCATAATCCGGTGCAGGGCATTCGCCAGCTTGTCTTCATCCGCCCGCGTGCGTGGCTCAATCGCAAATGCAATTGCCGGCTCCGGGTTCTGCACCTGCTCGTACAAGATTGCATGGCGGCTGTCGCCCATCGTGTCGCCGGTGTGCGTGCTGCGCAGCTTGGCGACGGCGCCCAGATCGCCGGCATGCAATTCCGTCACCGGCAGCGGCTTTTTCCCCTGCATGACAGAAAGATGCGCCAGCTTTTCCTGCGCCTGCTGTTTGTAATTGAAGACCGAATCGTTATCGTGCGCGCATCCGGAAAATACTTTGAAGAAGGAGATTTGTCCCGCGAACGGATCGGAAATCGTTTTGAATACGAAAAGGGACAGCGGCCCGTTGTCGACGACGGGCTGGTCCTCTTTTGCCGCCGCCTCATTAGCATCACCGTTGCCCGGCCTTGCACTTTTCGCGGCCAACGAGGTAGCCGGTACCGGCGCGCGCTCCACCGGCGCGGGCGCATAGATGCGGAAAAACTCCAGCAGGCGATCAGTTCCAACGTTGGCGAATCCGGACGCAAACATCACCGGGAAAATACGGTCCTCCCGGATGGCTTCATGCAGCGCTGGTATCAGATGTTCTTCCGAGAGCGTGCCTCCGGTAAAGAACTCTTCCATCAATTCGTCTTTTCCCTCTGCCACCAGTTCCACCAACGCATCGTGTCCCGCTTGCGCCTGCTCCAGTAACTCTTTCGGGATTGCGATGGCTTGGCCGCGCCCCTTCGCATTCGCGCGATACTCATAGGCCTGCATCGCGATCAAGTCCACGATGCCGGAGAACGACGGCCCCGCCCCAATCGGCAACGCCACCGGGGTCACAGAACGTCCAAAGCTGGCTCGCAAACGCTCCAGCACCGCTTCCGGCTTTGCCCGCTCGCGATCCATGCCATTGACGACCAGA
>JAJZDO010000130.1 GCA_021805955.1 Acidobacteriota bacterium | reverse complement strand
ATTTTGCCGAGGAAAAGAGCTTCTCTCGCGCCGCCGTAAAGTTGCATCGCACCCAGCCGGCCGTCAGCCAGGTGATTCGCAAACTCGAAGTCGAAATGGACGAAGTTCTCTTCGACCGCGCCGTCCGCGATGCCACCTTGACCGCCGCGGGCGAGGTATTGCGGGAGTATGCGGAGCGGTTGCTAAATCTCCGCGGCGAGGCGACCACGGCGTTGTCGGAATTGCGCTCGCTCCATCGCGGACGGTTGAGTGTCGCGGCCAACGAATATACCTGCCTGTATCTGCTGCCCGTGGTCGATGTCTTTCGCCGCCTGTCCCCGCAAATTCACGTCACCGTCCAGCGCTCGCTGGCCAGTCGCATGGCGGAGGAGCTGATGAAGCACTCGGTGGAGTTGGGCGTCATTTCCTACCGGCCCGACGATCCGCAGATTCGCTCGATTGTCGTCTATCGCGATGAGTTGGTGTTTGTCATGCATCCCGGCCATCCGCTGGCGCGCGCGAAAGAAGTCTCGATCCGCGAATTGGGAGCGGAAAATTTTGTCGCGCACAACGTTCCGTCGCCGCTGCGGCAGAAGGTGGTGCAGGCGTTCCAGCGCCACCGCACGCCTCTCAACATGGAGGTGGAATTGCCCAGTCTGGAGGCCATCAAACGCTTCGTCGCCATGGGAAACGGCGTGGCCCTGCTGCCCGGCCTGACCGCGCGACAGGAAATCGAACGCGGAGAACTGGTGCAGTTGCGCGTGCCGGAGTTGTCCTTTGAGCGCCGCCTGCGCATCATCCATCGCAGGCAAGCCAACCTGTCGCACGCCTCCCTCGCTTTTCTCAAGGTAGTGGAATCGATGGCCAAGGAGCGCGGCGACCCCTTCCACTATCAAGTTGAAAAAGGCTCGTAGGTTCTACTAAACCATCCGTCCGATGCACGCCTGAATGCTTGGTTTGGGTGGACCGGCCTGTCGTCGTCAATTTCGGTCAATTTGGCATCTCGCATATTTTCCGGAGACAAGCAGATTCGTAATTGCTCGCCGAGTGCCCCGGAGAGTAATCGAGGTCAATGAGTGCATTGGCGATTATTCACTTATTGAGAGTTCACTAACGCGAAGCCCGTTTCCGGGGAGTAAGCCGTACCCAGAAGGAGTTCTTACGCAGAACTCTCGAAATGGATCAAAATACCCTCATCCGTGGGCGAGCCATGCGGCCTGATTTCCAGTTTGCTGAGAGTATTGCGAATCACTGCTATTGAGCACCTAGCTCTCGCATCATCCTATCCACCGACTCCGCTGAACACATAACTGCATGGCGCTCATTTCCCCGTCCAGTAGGTTGGACTTCATAGCAGAGATTCAACGAATCGGACTTGAACCATTTGCCCAACGTGTCCCAATAAGGAATGCTGCAGACTACACCCCAGTTAGTATCAGGGTTCAAACGCAGCATGAGCGGATTCATCCGCATCGCGACATCGGGATTGATTGAAACCGGTACAAGCATGTCAAGAGTGTCCTGCTGGTCAGGAGCGAGGAAAGAGCGCGAAAAAATGTCAGGCGTCGAGGCATTTATAAATTTTGTGATCTGAGCCGTTCCCGGCGTGAGGAAGGCGCCCGCTCCGCACCACCCCTTACCAATTCGCGCAGTTCTTCCCTTGTTGGTTATCGTCACCGAAAGTTGGTCTCCGGAGACGCTCGCATTTGAGTCGTACAAGGTAGGACTGTTCGCCCGCAGACCCAAGTAGGTGAGCGCCAGACCCAGCACGGGGATTAGAAAAGCAAGCAGCCCTCGATACGATTTGGGCTGCTTGACTGGCGGCATCGTGGCCGCCTTTGATTTAGGCATAATTGCATTGTATTGCTCCTTAAATCGAATCACTCACGTCAAGTCGGCCTGTGTTTCCTAACGCCAGATGATTGAGAATCTCAACCGGCGATATCAGGCCAATGCGCTCGTTGAACTTTGGTCAAACCTCGCTCTGAGGATCTCTTCCCGCCAATGCTCTCAGAAACTGATGTCCGTCCATGCGGTACTTGAACGCCTTGCGGCCGTCGATGAAAACAACGGGCACCTCATCGTTGTATTTTTGGCGCAACTGGGGGTCCACATCTATATCCAGCTCGCGCCATTGGAAGTCGGCATCGCTCTGAACTTGCGCAAGCGTCTCCTTGACGATGTCGCAGAGATGACATCCCTTGCGCGAATAGACCACTACGTCGTGCATAGGGTGATTGTAAACGCGTGTCGGAAAATTCCCCGTCCGTAAAATCCCTGAGAAACGCGCTTGTGGTCGGCGTCCTATCTGGATGCCGAGACCGGATTTCGGTTTGCTCTCTGGTCAACAAGCGCCAAAATCGCCGCGTCACGCACGGAGTGCTGCATTCTTCGATCTATCTCATCAGCCGCTGGAATCTTCGCTGGCTGCGCAACTTCCAGCGTTCCTATGGCGTCTACCTTGATAGCCCGCGGATTTGCCGCTGATCCCCAATGCAGTTCAGGAAGCGTTCAGTTGCTGCGCGGTGCGCGCCCATCGAAAGGACTTGATTGATTATGAATCGTCGTACAGTCGTCAGCTTCATGAGCACGGGGATCGCAATTCTAGGAATTGCCCTCTGTGTTCCCGCCGCGATGCAGGCCCAGGACACAACCCCGCCGCCGAACTCCCAGGGAATGCCGGCCCAGCAAGGCGGCATGCCCATGCGTCGCGGTGGCCCACGAAGCCCCAAGGCACAGTTGCAACAGCTCACCACAATGTTGAACCTGACGCCGGACCAGCAAAAGCAGATGCTGCCGATCCTGCGAGACCAACACAAGCAAATGGCGGCGATTCGGAGCGATGGCTCACTTGATCGCCAGACGCGCCGCCAGAAGATGCGGGCCTCGATGATGGATACCCATCAGAAGCTGGAAGCGCTGATGACAGATAGCCAGAAGCAGCAGTTTGAGCAGCGGATGCGGCAGCGCCGTCGTGGAATGGGCATGATGGGGCCGGGCATGGGTTCAGGTTCGGGAGCAGGCGCGCCACCGCCGCCTCCTCAACTATAAAAAGTACCGAAATTGTATGCCGAATCGGGCAGGGAACTCATCGCTCCCTGCCCTTCTTCTTTTGGACCGGTGCAATTTCATCCGGGGCCGATGGAAAAATGATGTCCCCGCCGCCGAAGAAACATCCTGACAGGTACAATTGGAAACAGGTTACGGAGTCAGAGCCAAACCAAACTTTGCACGTGCAAGCGTTCGTCGTGTTTGCGTGTGAAGATGGCGGACGAGGGGTTCATTACCGCATGAAGAAGTTGTTTCTTTTGTTTTGTCTGTTGCCCGCGCTGGTGACAATCGGGTTTGCTCAGGAGAGTCGGCAGGACGCCAGTATGAGCTTCATCAGCACCTATCAGCCAATCATTACGGGCAACGCGGTTACCCAGACCTCAACCTGGGGCAAGGGCGCACTGCTGGAGTACCGTTTCATGTTGACACCGAGCAGCGCGCTCGAGGGCAATTACCAGTATTCCCAAATGAACATGAAGTATGTTGGTCCATTCTCCAATGCAAGATTCCATAACTCCCTGCAGGAAGGATCGGTCGAGTTTGTGCACAGTTTTGTGTACAAAAAATTCAATCCGTTTGCAGGGGCCGGCGTGGGCTTGCTGCTCTTCGATCCAATAGATGACACGGGAACGACCACCAACGCTGGCACGCGCACGAGAGCGCCCGCGATGGTATTTTCCGGCGGCATTGCCTATGAATTGAGTCCCAGTTGGGATTTGCGGGTGGAGTATCGCGGGGAAGTGCTCAAATCAATGGAATTCGGGCTCCCGCAGTTCGGCACCAACCGCTGGTATCTCATGCAGCAGCCCGCGATTGGCTTCGCGTATCACTTCTAATGGAAACGAAGAGGCAATCGAGTGGTTTGCGCTGGCGCGGCCAGTCGCCGCACGCAAGCTTGACGGATACGATATGTAGTTCAAATTGGCCCGGCAATCGAATGGGAATTGAACGGGAAGATTGATCGACCAGAGGTCTGCTACCGAATGAAGAAGTTGTTTTTTTTACTGTGTCTGCTTCCAATGCTGGCGGGAATAGGATTCTCCCAGGACAAGGGCATGCGGGAGGAAGTGAACGTGAGCTTCATGGGCGTCATCCAGCCCTACGTGGAGGGGACCACGACTGGCCCAACCACTCCTCCTGTCCAACAAAAATCGACGCTTGGGACGGGCCTTTACCTCGGATATCGCTATCTGCTTACACCCAATGGCGCTGTGGAAGCCAACTATTCCTATAGCCATTTCACCAACAAGTTCACCGCAAATGCGGGCGGCGTCTACGGAGGCGCGCGCATCTATACCGGCATGCAGGAATCGACCTTTGCGTACGTGCGCACCATCCCTTTCAAAAAGTTCAATCCATTCCTTGAAGTTGGCGGCGGCCTTCTTTACTTCACTCCGATCGAGCCCGGAACGACAACGTACGACACCGAGCAAACGGAATCCGTGACGGTGCTCGCGGGTGGCGGCGTCGCGTATCAGCTAAGCCCCAGTTGGGACCTGCGGGTCCAATATCGCGGACAGGTCTTTAAGACGAATAATTTTGGATTGAACCGACTCTCCACGAATCGCCACTACATTATGTCGGAGCCGGCGATCGGCTTCGCGTACCACTTCTAAACCGCATCCCCTCCAGCCGAAAAACTTCATAACGCCGACTGCCCGCGTCCACCGGACCGCTTAGGAGATATCGTCGGTATTGAATCCAGGTTTACGAGTTTGCGCGGAGGTCGTTCGGCCTACCAGCTTGCGAACGACTTCATCCATCTGGACTTGAGGTTCCTCAGCCGCAGCCATCCGTCCCAACAACGCATCGTCATCCAGTTTTTCCAGCAGCACGATGGCGTGGGCAACCGCCACGTCATCCTGATTCAGGCCTTCGGGAGTTTTGGCCTTGACGCCCACGGCGCCGGGGTCGATCGACAGCAACTCGGCCAAGCGCTCGCGCAGTTTTTCCGCCATGGGTCCGATTTTCGGCGCGGCCAGGACCAGCGTTGTATCGATGTTGGCAATGCGATAACCGGCATGGCGGATTTCCTCCAGCGCCGTTTGCAGAAAAACCGCCGAGTCGGCATCCTTCCATCGTGGGTCGCCCGGCGGGAAAAAACTGCCAATGTCTCCGGCAGCCACGGCGCCCAGCAGCGCGTCGGTGATGGCGTGCAAGAGAACATCCCCGTCGGAATGGCCGGCAAGGCCAGCGGGATGGTCGAATGCGATACCCCCTATCTTCAGCGGAATACCAGGTTTGAAGGCGTGGGAGTCCCAGCCGTATCCAATTCTCATCATGTTGGTTCGCGGTCTTCCTGAAAGCAATCTCGTCCCTGCGCCGACTGCATCCGTGAGCTTGCCTGAGACCCAGTTTCGAGGCCGGGTTCCATCTCCGCCGTCACGATCTGCAGCGGGTGGTTGAGACTGCTTCCTGGGCGTGTCGGCCAATTTCGCGTTTACGAAACGATGCAGGCCTTCCTCAGGCAGAATACACGTCTTTCGAGCATTTTCAGCCTTGGCGAAGATAGAACTCGGCCAGCGCCAGATCTCCGGGCTGCGTAATTTTCAAATTCCGGGGCGATCCCGGGACGACGGCAACGTCAATTCCCAGCCGCTCCACCAGGGAGGCTTCGTCCGTGCCCGTAAAGCCATCTGCCTCGGCGGCTTCCATTGCCTGGCGTAGCAGCCGAAAACGAAATCCCTGCGGCGTCTGCGCCAACACAATGCGTTCGCGAGGAATGGTGT